>NZ_CFAHBC010000002.1:0-195949 GCF_983179755.1 Brotaphodocola sp.
ATGATTCAATGTGCAGTTTTGAAGGTATATGAAGAGAGGAGAGCTGTGTTCCAGAAATGGGATACGGCTTTTTTTGTGCCCATATAACTGGATTGGTTAAAATAATAAAAACTGGATATTTTCACAATGCCATTTATGCGTATAATGTAACCATCGGACGCACATCAATCCCGGGAAAACAAAACGATGCGCCGGAGAAAGGCGAAGAGAACGATGAAAGAGAACAGATACGAACTGAACAAACAGCTGGCACAGATGCTTAAGGGTGGAGTGATTATGGATGTAACGACACCGGAGCAGGCAAAAATCGCTCAGGAAGCCGGTGCATGTGCGGTTATGGCACTTGAGAGAATCCCGGCAGACATTCGCGCCGCAGGCGGAGTTTCACGTATGAGTGATCCGGGAATGATTCGCGGAATTCAGGAGGCAGTCAGCATTCCGGTCATGGCAAAGTGCAGAATCGGTCATTTTGTGGAGGCGCAGATCCTTGAGGCAATCGAGATCGACTACATCGATGAAAGTGAGGTTCTCAGTCCGGCAGATGATGTGTATCACATTGATAAGACGCAGTTTAAGGTTCCGTTTGTCTGCGGAGCACGCGATCTCGGTGAGGCACTCAGAAGAATCGCGGAAGGCGCATCGATGATCCGCACGAAGGGCGAGCCGGGAACCGGAGATGTCGTTCAGGCAGTCCGCCATATGCGCGCAATGAATTCAGAGATTCGCCGTGTGCAGAGCCTGAGAAAAGACGAGCTTTTCGAGACAGCAAAACAGCTTCAGGTCCCGCTCGATCTTTTGACCTATGTACATGAGAATGGCAAACTTCCAGTTGTAAACTTTGCGGCAGGTGGAGTTGCAACTCCGGCAGATGCGGCACTGATGATGCAACTCGGAGCAGAGGGCGTGTTTGTCGGTTCCGGAATTTTCAAATCGGGAGATCCGGTAAAACGTGCGAGTGCGATTGTGCAGGCAGTCACAAATTACAAGGATGCAAAGCTGATTGCAGAACTTTCGACCGGACTCGGTGAGGCGATGGTTGGAATCAACGAGCAGGAAATCAAGATCCTGATGGCAGAGCGCGGAAAATAGGATAAAACTTAAGGTAGAACTTAGGCGCTGGGGAAGGTAGCAGGCGAAAGCCAAAACAAGTGACAAAGGAGTGGCAAAATCATGACAGTAGCAGTGTTGGCTCTTCAGGGAGCATTTGCAGAACATGAGGAGATGCTTAAAAAACTCGGGGTGGAACATTTTCAGATTCGCCAGAAATGCGATCTGGAAAGACCGTTTGACGCACTGATTCTTCCGGGCGGAGAGAGCACGGTGATCGGAAAACTTCTTCGGGATGAGGGCATGCTTGAGGATGTGCGAACGAGAATTCAGGACGGTCTCCCGGTTTTTGGAACGTGCGCCGGAATGATCCTGCTCGCGGAGAAGGTCGAGGGCGGAATGCCCTGCCTTGGAACGATGCAGATTCAGGTTAAACGAAACGCCTACGGTCGTCAGCTCGGCAGTTTCTACACTGAAGAAGTGTTTGGAGAAATGAAAGAGCCGGTGCCGATGACATTTATCCGCGCTCCTTACGTTGAGAAGGTTTGGGGAAATGCACAGGCACTGGCTGAGGTGAACGGTCACATTGTGGCAGTACGCCAGGGAAATCAGCTTGTCACAGCGTTTCATCCGGAACTGAATCAGGATGTTCGGATTCATGAGTATTTCCTGAAACTGGTCGCTTCTGTTGGTAATATTCCATCCAATACTCTGAGCAAAGTCGGATGAACTCTTTGAGAGGTTTGCTCAAGTAAGACCGCTTGGAGTAGCAGAAAGCGACATCCCAGTGCGGATGAGACGGAAGCGCAAACAGGCTGATGTCATTTCGCTCAAGTGCATAAAATTCGGGGATAAAGCCACAGCAAAGTCCGGAGGATACAAAGTAGGCAATGCTTCCGGCATTTGAAGTCTCGAAGAGAACATTTGGTGTGATGCCTGCCTCCCCGAAGATTGCATCCGTCAGAAAACGACAGCTCGATCCCGGATACATCAGAACAAAGGGTTCATCTTGAAGCGCGGAGAGCTCGATCTCAGGAATCTGACCGGGAGAGCGAGAAATCGATTTGCTTAAGGGATGATTCGTCGGAAGTGCAACAAAAATCTCTTCTGAGTAGATTGTGTGATAGTTGCTGTTGATTTTCTGGCTGTCCCCGATCGTGAGAAAACCGAGGTCGAGTTTTTCATCAGCGATCAGAGACTGCTGGCGGTAACTGCTCATCTCAATCGGAGAGATCGAGACACCTGGAAATTTTTCCAGAAACCTCGGATAGACATGGGTAAACATGCGGATGCCACGACCGGGAGCGATTCCGAGGGTGAAATGTCTCGATTCGCTTCCGAGCACATCAGCGATCTGGTTGTAGGCGGATTCCTTCAGACCGAGGATTTCCCGGGCGGTGCGGACATAGATTTCTCCGACTTCCGTGAGTTGCCAGTTGTTCCGTGTGCGGAAAAAGAGAGGTGCGCTGAGATCTTTTTCCAACTTCAGGAGTTGTTGATTCAGCGCAGACTGGCTGATAAAGAGCTTTTCCGCCGCCCTTGATACATTTTTTTCATCTGCAATTTTTACGATATATTCAAGTTGTTTTAAGTCCATAATAATCTGATACTCTTTTCTGATTTTTATTTTCTTTATGTAAATCTAAGTTTTTTTGCTTTTTTATTCTTTCTGGTGTTCGCTTTTTACACATTGTTTCTGGTTCGTTGTTTCCTTCTGAGACCTTCAGAACTTCTTTCAGAATGTTTTCATTTTTTCTTTGTCTCAGCACGTTTTTTCTCCTTCAACTATATCGAAAAAAGCAAGAAAAAGTCAAGCAAATCCATGTATTTTCCCATGTATTATCGGTTTTTCTAATACCCGTATTAAAAGGAAATATTTTACACAAATCTCATCGTGGGATATAATCAAATCATACAAAGGTCAGACGCAACGAGCTTGAGAGTCGAAGAAAAAGACAGTTGCGTTTCACGAAAAAGGAGGAGTTGAAATGTCTGCACCGCTTTACATTAAGGTGAAACCGCAGGATAACGTAGCAATCGCGGTTCATGACATCCCGCAGGGAACTGAAGTAATGCCGGGTATTCATGCAAATTGTGACATTCCGCAGGCACATAAGATTGCCCTGCAGCCGATTCCGAAGAATGAGCCGATCGTTCGTTATGGCGTTGTTCTCGGATACGCAAAAGATGATATCCAGACAGGAGACTGGATCAATGAGCATATGGTGATTCTGCCGGAGAGTCCGGCACTGGATGATATGCCGTATGCAACTCACATTGTACCGAAGGAGGAGCTCCCGGAGCCGACTGTTACGACTTGGATGGGTTACAAGAACGAGCATGGTCCGGCAGGAACCAGAAACCTTCTCGGAATTATGACAACCGTACAGTGTGTGGCTGGTGTTGCAAAGGTTGCCGTTGAGAGAATCAAGAAGGAACTGCTTCCGAAGTATCCGAATGTGGATGGTGTTGTTGCGGTCACTCATCCATATGGCTGTGGTGTTGCGATCAATGCGCCGATGGCATACATCCCGATTCGTTCCCTTCACAACATCATTCATCACCCGAACTTTGGCGGTGAGGTCATGGTTCTCGGTCTGGGATGTGAGAAGCTGACTTATGAGCGTCTCATGGATCCGGAGGATATCACTCCGGAGAACTGCCTGACGATTCAGGAGTGCCACGGACATGATGAGATGATGAATCAGATCATGGCAATGGCAGAGAAAAAGCTCCAGAAGCTGAATCAGCGTAAGCGTGAACCGCTTCCGTTAAGTGAGCTTGTAATCGGTATGCAGTGTGGTGGCAGCGATGCATTCAGTGGACTGACTGCAAACCCGAGTGCCGGATATGCGGCAGATATGCTGGTTCGCGGTGGTGGTACCGTTATGTTCAGTGAGGTAACCGAGGTTCGTGACGGCGTTCATATGCTGGCAGCACGTTGCGTCAACAAGGAAGTTCGCGACCGTCTTGCTCAGGAGATGAAGTGGTATGACGACTATCTTGACGAGGGCGGTGTAGACCGTGATGCAAACCCGACTCCTGGTAACAAGAAGGGCGGACTTGCTAACATCGTTGAGAAGGCAATGGGTTCAATCGCAAAGTCTGGTACTTCCCCGATCGTTGAGGTAACAGGTCCTGGCGAGAGACCGACCAAGAAGGGTCTGATCTACGCAGCAACCCCGGCATCCGACATCGTGTGCGGACCGTCCCAGATTGCAGCAGGTATCGGCTTACAGTTATTCATGACTGGTCGTGGAACCCCGTATGGTCTGGAGATCGCTCCAGTTATCAAGGTATGTAGCCGTAACGAGATGAAGGATAACTGGTTCGATATGATCGATATCTCCGCAGGTCAGGTTGCAACCGGCGAAAAGACGATTGCAGAAGTTGGAACCCAGATCTTCAACTACATGATCGATGTTGCTTCCGGACGGAAACAGCCTTACAGCGATCAGTACGGATTCCACAATGACATGTGCATCTTCAACCCGGCACCGATAACCTGATGAGGAATCGGACGAGCGGATTGTGGATGAATATCATTGAATAAAGTGATTTCATACAATAAGATTTGATTTTATAAAATTTAAAGACAGCTGATTTCATGGACATACCCCACATTTTATGTCCGGAAGACAGCTGTCTTTTTTGTTTTATAGAAAAGAAAGTTGCCAGTTTGCTGAGTCACCTTGGAAGATTACTAGGATCAGATTCCTTGCGGTAAGCATTGCGAAAATATCGGTGTCCGTTTATAATGAGGAAAGTACATTGTTTGATGACATGCAAAATCATAAGAAAAAACAAATTTATAAGAAAATAAGAAATGGAGGTTTCAAATGGCTGAAACAGAGAAAAAAACGCCCGTCTATGTGGAAGACAGTTTTTCAGAGACTTGTTCTGCGATTTCCAGCGGAGTCATCACCTTTTTTCTGATGCTGATCACAACCGTATTTCCGCTGATCTACCACAATTCCTATATTGATATTCTGGAGACGAAATACAAGGCGTACTACATTCCCATGCTTGCGATGCTCGGAATCCTTTTGGTTCTCGGGCTTGTCATGATGCTGATTGATTTTAAGGAATGGGGAGGAGAGCACACGAAAGAGTTGTTCTCCAGTTTGAAACCCCAAAACTGGAAAGAGACGTTCTGTATCGCTGATGTGGCAGTTTTCCTTTTCTGGGTGATTGCGCTGATCTCGACGCTTCAATCTGACTACCTGTATGAGTCTTTCTGGGGAAATGAAGGACGATATTCGGGACTCTTTCTGCTGACAATCTATGTGGTTGTCTACTTTGTCGTGAGTCGTTTTTGGAAGGTTCAGGGATGGATTCTCCAGCTCTTCTTGATTTCCGGAATGATCATGTGCGTGATCGGAATCACCGATTACTTCCAGCTCGACCTTCTTGATTTCCGTGGAAAGATCAAGCCGGAGCAGTCGACGATCTTCACCTCAACCGTCGGAAACATCAACACTTACACCGCCTATGTGGCAATCATCATGGGATTTGCAGGTGCGCGTTTTACGCAGGAAGAAAATCGGTTCAAGATGATCTGGTACTATATCTGTATGACGGTATCCTTCTTTGCGATCATCATGGGATGCAGTGAGAATGCCTATCTTGCGATCGGATCAATGTTTGCGTTTCTGCCTTTCGTGGTGCTTAAAAGTCGTCGTGGAATCCTGCGCTATTTTGTGATGATTTCGACGTTTGTAACCGTCATTCAGTGTATCGACTGGATCAATCAGGTTTTTGCGGACATCGTCATCGGGCTCGACAGTCTGTTTGGAATCATCTCGAATTTTAATGGACTCTTCCCGGCAATGATTCTGCTCTGGGTGCTGACGGCGCTCTGGTACTGGTTTATGGTTAAAGGTGTGCAGGATTCGGATGTATTTGCACCTGGAAAACTTCTCAGAAGAATCTGGGGAGGACTTCTGATTGCCGGAGCGGTGGCTTTGATCTTCATGATCTACGATGCAAATGTGGGTGGAAATGGCGCTCGCTACGGCAGTCTGGCGGAGTATCTGGTGTTCAGCGACAGCTGGGGAACAAACCGTGGTTACATCTGGAAGGCATCCTTCCGTATGTATCAGAAACTCAAGCCGATTCACAAGTTGTTCGGCTTCGGTCCGGATACCTTTGGTATCATGACGACCGACAAGATCATGGCAGAGATGATCGATGCGACGGGTCAGATCTTTGACAATGCGCATAATGCCTACATCCAGTATTTTGTGACGATCGGACCGATCGGAGCACTCGCCTATGTGGTATTTCTGATCTCTGGAATCGGCAGAATCACGAAGAAGCGTGCACGAAGTCCCTATGCGCTTGCGTGCGCCGTAGCCGTGCTCTGCTATGTATGTCAGGCAATGGTCAATCTGGATCTCCCGATTGCGACCCCGATAATGTGGTTGCTGATGAGCGCCGGGATGGGGATTGCGGGAAAACGCAGAGAAAATTAAATCTGCCAGATATTAATAAAAAAGTAAATAAAACCTCAGAGTTTCCTAAAAAGGTGAGGTTGCGTTATTATTTACAGAATGATATACTGTATTGAGGTTTCCTGGGCTTTTCGCAGGAAAGATGCAATGGAAGGTTAGATAGAAAGAAAAGAAACATTATGAATA
Source organism: Brotaphodocola sp. (assembly GCF_983179755.1). NCBI lineage: Bacteria > Bacillati > Bacillota > Clostridia > Lachnospirales > Lachnospiraceae > Brotaphodocola > Brotaphodocola sp. Next base: position 6,687 of record NZ_CFAHBC010000002.1, read on the forward strand.
ATTTTGAACAGTACAAAAGACTGATAAAGGTCGGATTTTCGGTGGTCCTGATTGCACTGCTTACAGGAGTATACGGAATGATCTGGACAGGCTGGTATAACAAAATCATCTGGGCCCCGTTTTTCAGACGGGGCAACTGGATGATGATTTTTATTTATGGACTCCTGCTGGTGTTCTTTATGCAGACATACGGCGGATTCAAAGTAGGCCAGCTCAAAAAGGGAAATCTGATTTATTCTCAGATTCTGTCTGTGATTTTTGCAAATATTGTTACATATTTTCAGATTTCCGTACAGCATAAGCACTTTATCACACCGGTGCCTCTGATTTTGGATCTGGTGGTTGGAGTGGTTGTGATTTTGGTCTGGACGCTTCTGTTTCAGTGGTTTTACAACAGCATGTTCCCGCCGAGAAGAATGCTCCTGATTTCCGGAGAACATTCCGATTATCATCTCGTGGAGAAGATGAATGCCCGAGAGGATAAGTACATGATCAGCGAGATCATCAGCTACCGCGTCGGGATGGAGCGCCTGAAGCAGGAGATCGCCAAGTATGACGGAATTATCGTCGGTGATATGCCATCCCATGAGAGAAATCTGATTATCAAATATTGTTTTTCACAGAGAATCCGCACATACAGCGTTCCGAAGATCTCGGATATCCTGCTTCGCAGTTCTGTGGAGTTGAATCTTTTTGATTCCCCGCTTCTGCTGTCTCGAAATACGGGACTTCAGATTGAGCAGGAATTCTGTAAGCGTGCGATGGATATCGTCGGTTCTCTGATTGCTGTGATTCTGACGGCACCGTTTTTCCTGATTATCGCGATCAGCATCAAGCTGACGGACGGCGGTCCAGTGATTTACAAGCAGACGAGACTTACAAAGAACGGAAAAACCTTTGAGATTTTTAAGTTCCGTACAATGATTCAGGACGCGGAGAAATACAGCGGAGCGGTGCTTGCTTCGGAGCATGACCCGCGAATTCTTCCGGTCGGACGTCTCTTAAGAGCGACCCGTCTCGATGAGCTTCCGCAGATTTACAACATTCTTCGTGGAGAAATGTCGATCGTCGGCCCGCGCCCGGAGCGCCCGGAACTTGCAGAAGAGATCGAGAAGGAGATTCCGGAGTTTTCCTACCGCCTGAAAGTCAAGGCCGGTCTGACCGGTTACGCACAGGTTTACGGAAAATATAATACGACTTCCTATGATAAGCTGAAACTGGATTTGACTTATATTCGCAATTACTCCCTTTTCCTGGATTTGAAGCTGATTATCATGACGCCGAAGATCATGTTTATGAAGGAAGCAACCGAGGGCGTAAAGGAATAGGGAGAGAAGCTCATAGCAAAAACTTTGGTGAAAAAATTTAGTAAGAAAATTCGGTAAGAGAATTTAACAAGAATCAAGAAAAGAATAGATTTGGCAAGAAGAGATAGGGAAATAGAATAGAAAACAAGCAGGAATTAAAGAATGAGAGAGACACCTGATATTCGTATTTTTATAGCCTGCCATAAGCCGACTTATGTACCGGAGAATCCTCTCTTGTATCCGGTACAGGTGGGATCGGCTCTGGCAAAATCGCATTTCGAGGGAATGCAACGCGATGATGAGGGAGACAATATCTCCGTGAAGAATCCGGAGTATTGCGAACTGACTGCCCAGTATTGGGCATGGAAAAATGTGAGCTGTGATTATTACGGCTTTTTCCATTACCGGCGCTATCTGGCATTTGACGGAGTCTGTCCGGTTGACGAGCAGGGACATTTGAAGACGGGAAAGGGAAGAAGACCGTACACGGAATTGGATTCGATTTGGGACGATTTGGCGCCGTACCGCCTGCACTCAGACTGGATGAACAGCCAGATCCGTCAGTATGATCTGCTCACAGTATTTCGGGAGAGAATCAACACGACGGTGTACCGACAATTTTGCCAGTATCATCCGGCGGAGACTCTCGACCGGATTTTAAATATTTTGAAGAGACGCTATCCGGAATATGCCGACTCGGCAGATGCCTACATGAATTCAAAAGAGATCTATTATATGAATATGTACATCATGAAGAAAGACCTCTTTCAGACGTATATGGTATGGCTGTTTGGAATTCTGGAGGAATTTGAGCAGGAAAATAAGAGTGCCGACAGGCCGTCACAGCCTCGTCTTATGGGCTACTTAGCGGAGCGTCTGTTTGGCATTTTTTATTTTTATCAGAGGGCAAACGGCGCAAAATGTGCGGAATTGCCTTATCTGAAATTTTATAACACAGAGCCGGGAAAGGAGGCAAGCACGTCCAACGTTCGGACATTTCGGCTGAAACCCACGAAATTAGAGATTAAGATTGATATGCGCAAATTGAACCGTATGTTTCCGGCGGGAAGCCTGCGGAGAGTGATCCTGCGCAGTATCTTTTTGCGATAGTAGATAGTTGTTACCGTTTGTGCAACGCATGAACGAACGGTAACGTTGATTGCAAGAAAAAGGAGCGAGTATGAATTTATTTTTGAAACGACTTGGCGGTTTTTACAAGTACCGTTTTCTGATGGAACAGCTGGTCACGAAGGACATCAAGCTGAAATACCGCAGAAGTTTTCTCGGATACCTGTGGAGTATCCTGAATCCGCTGATGATTATGGTCATTTTAGTTATCGTATTTTCAAATATGTTTCGATCCGATGTTACAAACTTTCCAGTATATTTAATTATTGGACAGACACTCTTTAATTTTATGAATGAGTCTACGACTCAGGCAATTTCGTCTATAACAGGAAATGCTTCATTACTTAAAAAAACATATGTACCTAAATATGTTTTTACAGTTTCTAAAGTGACAAGTTCCTTTGTAAATACATTATTTGCTATGGGAGCACTGGTAGTTGTTTTTGTAGTATGTAGAGTTACACCTAATATTTATTATTTGATGATTCCAGTAATTCTTCTTCAAGAGTATGTTTTTTGTTTAGGATTGGGTATGCTATTAGCTCAGGGATCGGTGTTCTTTCGTGATATTCAGTATATTTATAACGCATTGTTAACTGCATGGATGTATTTAACTCCTTTGTTTTATCCGATTGCTTTGTTGCCGGATGCGTTGAGGGATATTGTAGTTACATTTAATCCAATGTATTTTTTCATAACCGAATTTCGTCAGATTGTTCTGGAATGTAGAATGCCAGATCCGTATTTAATTATGGCAGGAACAATTTCTGCTATACTTGCAATTGTGATTGGAACGTGGGCATTCTTGAAAACTCAGGATAAGTTTATCCTTTATATATAGGGAGCAGTTATGAATAGCGAAAAGGATTGTATTATAAAAGTAAGTGATGCTACAGTTCGTTTTAATATGGCGTCAGAAAAAATTGATAATTTAAAAGAGTATTTTGTTAAGTTAGTAAGACGAGAACTAATGTTTCAGGAATTTTTAGCACTGAAAAATGTCAGCTTTGAAGTTAAACGAGGAGAAGCGTGGGGACTGATCGGAACAAATGGTTCTGGAAAATCCACTCTATTAAAACTAATCTGTGGAATTTTAAAGCCCTATAAGGGAACCGTTGATGTATACGGAAGCATCGCCCCACTGATTGAGCTTGGTGCCGGATTTGACGGAGAGTTGACAGCGACAGAGAATATTTACTTAAATGGCGCGGTTCTCGGATACAGCAAGGAGTTCATGGACAGTCACTATGATGAAATTGTAGACTTTGCAGAGCTCAAGGATTTCATGAATATGCCGATTAAGAATTATTCTTCTGGTATGGCAGCACGTCTGGGATTTGCGATTGCAACGATTGTACGACCAGAAATTTTGATTGTTGATGAAGTATTAGCTGTTGGAGATGCAGCGTTTCAGGAAAAATGTCAAGAAAGAATGCATGAAATGTTGGCGGGTGGAACTACGTTGTTATTTGTATCACATACAATGCAGACAGTTCGCCAGTTATGTGATCATGCAATATGGTTAAACAAAGGAACTGTTGTGATGAAGGGAGAGGCAGAGCCAGTATGTAATGCATATATGGATAGCTTGTCTGTTTCAGATAAATAACTGATAGATTATGAGAGGAACCATAATGGAAAATTGCAATATTAAGATATATGTGGTTTGCCATAAACCGTCTTATATACCAGAAAACCCATATTTGTATCCTATTCAGGTGGGAGTGGCATTGGGAAAAAAGCGTTTTGCAAATATGTTATATGATGATGTGGGAAATAATATATCTGAAAAGAATAAAAGTTATTGTGAATTAACAGCGCAATATTGGGCATGGAAAAATGATAATGCAGATTATTATGGTTTCTTTCATTATAGAAGGTATTTTTCGTTTGATCCGAATTTAAATCGCGATGATGGTTGGGGAAATATTGCCTATGATCGAATTACAGAAGATGTAATAAAAGAGCTGCATTTGAATTCGGATGAGATGAGTAAATTGATTACTCAATATGATATTATTTCGGTAAAGGGAAGAAAGTATCCTCGTATTCGGGATGAAGGAAAGTTGTTGGATGTCTATCATGAATATGGAAAAGACCCTTTTCAACATCGAGAAGACTTAGATAAAACGTTAAAAATAGTGTTGAATAAATACCCGAAATATAAAAAGGCTGTAGATACTTATATGTGTGATAACATAGCATATGAGTGTAATATGTTCATTATGAAACGAGAATTATATCAAGATTATTGTACGTGGCTTTTTGATATTTTAGGAGAAGTAGAGCATCAAATTGATATGACATGGTACAGCGTCAGAGAGTATAGAGTTATGGGATATTTGGCAGAGCGGCTGTATGGAATTTATTATACACACTTAAAAGAAAATAAAGATATTCGAAGATTAGAACTTCCCAAAACGCTATTTCACAATACAGAGCCGGAGCAGATATTGAAACCTGTATATAAAGAATGCATTCCTATTGTTTTGTCAGCAAATGATCAATTTTCCCCATACCTTGGGGTTATGGTGAAGTCTATTATTGAAAATGCATCTTCTGATAGAAATTATGATCTTATTGTATTGTTTAATGATATTTCTGAAAAGAATAGAAAATTAATTTTAGGAATGGCGAAAAACAAAAAGAATATTTCTATTAGGTTTGAACAGGTATGTCAGTATTTTGATAAATATAAATTATCAGTAACATACCACTTGTCAGTAGAAACATACTACCGTTTGATTATACCTGAAATTATGCCTGATTATGAGAAAGTGCTATATTTAGATGCGGATATGGTAACGGATGCGGATCTTGCGCATCTTTATGATATAGACATTTCAAGGTATATGATTGCAGCAGCAAAGGATATTGAGTCGGCAGGGCGCGTAAAGATAGATAAAGATTGGAATAACTATATTAAAAACGAATTAAAAATATCATCTGTATTTGATTATTTTCAGGCGGGAGTATTGGTACTGAATTTAAAAAAATTTAGAGAAGTGACAACTACTGAAAAGATGTTATCGCTTGCATCAGAACGGGCATGGCGTTGCCAAGATCAAGATGTGTTAAATATGATATGTAAGGATTCTGTATATTATTTGTCACAAGAATGGAATGTAATTATGAACTGGCAAAGAATGGGTCAGTCAAGAATGCAGATAATGGAATTAGCACCAAGACAATTATTTGAGGAGTATGTAAAGGCTAGAGAAAACTTGAAAATTGCTCATTTTGCGGGATTACAAAAACCATGGGAATGTGTAGATTGTGATTTGGCAGAGTATTTTTGGCATTATGCAAGATTGTCGGTTTTCTATGAGAAATTATTACTGAATTTAAAAGTAAATAATAAATCGGAAGATGGAACAAAAACGCGAATTTATAATAATGCATCAATACGAAAGAGTATTAATAAAATTTTTCCGATTGGTACACGTAGAAGAGAAGTTTTAAAATTAATTGCAGGAATAAAATAAGGATAAAAAATTCAAAATCAAAGGAGAAATATAAAAAATGAATAAGATTTTATCTGTTTCAATTGCAGCTTATAATGTTGCGAGTACACTGAGAGAGTGTTTAGATCCTTTTTTGGAATCTGAGGTTATGGAATTTTTGGATATTATGATTGTGGATGATGGATCAAAGGATAAGACGGCTGTGATAGCAAAGGAGTATCAGGATAAATATCCGGATAGTATCAGACTTATTCAGAAACAGAATGGTGGATGGGGTTCAACCGTCAATTCTGGTATTCAGAATGCGAAAGGAAAGTATTTTAAACAGTTAGATGGTGATGATTACTATGAACCAAAAGCATTGAATGAATTTATTGCTTATTTGGATAGTCAGTCCAGTGACATGGTGATTGCGCCGTATATTACATATGACAGTGAAACAGGGGCGGTAATTACCACGGAGAATTGCAATCCTGGATGTGAAGTGAGAAAGGTATTTGCACTGAAGGATGTAGAAGGTTTTTCTCCATTCATGCATAGTCTTGCAATTAAGACGGAACTTTTGAAAAAGGGAAATGTAAAAGTGACGGAGCATTGTTTTTATACAGACACAGAATTTGTGTTGAAAGCATGTAATCAGGCAGAAACAGTGTCTTTTTTTGATATGCCAGTTTATTATTATCGGAGAGCGGCAGTTGGTCAGAGTATGAGTCTGGGTGGATTTGAGAAACACTATATGGAACAATATAAGGTTATTGAGGTTTCTCTTGATTATTTACATACGGATGTAAAACGTGCAGAGGTCAAAAAGATATATGATAAGTTACTTGTAGGCACTTGTTGGTGGCAGTATTTGATTATGTTTTATATTTCGGTTACTCCAGAGCACAAACATAACTTAATTGCGTTTGACAAGATGTTAAAGGCAAAGGCACCGGATTATTATGATCAGATTCATTTCCGAGAGTTGGATATTTTGAGAAAAACGCATTTCTTAGGTTATTCTATTTTAGCACCATACAAGAAGAAAAAGGATAACCGTTTTACAGAGGATGGTCGTTTAGCAAATTAAAGGAGTATTACACAGATGAAGCAAAATCCGTTAATAAGTGTTGTCGTTCCTGTATATAAAATCCCAGAAGATTTTTTACGAAGTAGTATTGAAAGTGTTTTGAATCAGACTGTACAAGATTTTGAATTGATTCTTGTTGATGATGGCTCTCCGGATAACTGTGGAGAGATTTGTGATGAATATGCAAAAAATGATGCTCGTATTATTGTAATTCATCAGAAAAATTCTGGTGTAAGTGCTGCTCGTAATGCCGGTATTAAAAAGGTTAGAGGCAAGTATTTAACATTTTTGGATTCTGATGATCTCTTAAAGTCAGATGCATGGGAAAAGGCAGTGGCTTTATTTGAAAAATATCATGTAGATTGTATTGTGTTTGGGTGGGAGGACTTTTCAGCAGATGGAAAATGCCCTCATGTTGTAACAGAAAATATAACTCAATTAGATGCAAAAGAGGTTGTATACCAAATTGCTTCTGATAATTACAAATGTGGTGGCGGCTATCCGTGGAATAAAATTTGGAATGCGGATAATATTAGAAAAGCATATGGAAGCATTCCATCATTTACAGATGAGGTGTATACATATGAGGATAAACTATGGATTATAGAGACGCTTGAAAAATTGCAGACTGTTTTGCTTATTCCAGAAATTCTATATGAGTACCGTTTTTTGGCGTCAAGTTTAACTCAAGATGCAAGTGCATGGAAGAGACGTCAGTTTAATGCATATGATGCATATGATATCATTCTTAATAAATTAAGAGGAAAGAATATAAAGGCATACAAGGGCGCGATTAAATTTTATTTTGGATTCTGTTTTGTAGACGCACGGAATATGTATCCATATAGAAAGGATGATATTCAGCGTTTCAAAGATACGAAGAAAAGATTGCGTAAGTTGAGCAAACAGATTCGTCCGGGAGATTTACCTAGTTTAAAATACAATTTGGCATGGATATTTGTGCTGTTGTTTGGTTGGCTGTAAGTTTTTAGCGTAATTAGAAAGAATCGAGGAGTTATGAAAAAAAATTTTTTGCTTGATGATATAGCAAATAAAAATAAGAACTGTACAGGGTGTTCGGCGTGCTATAATATTTGTCCGATTGATGCATTGAACATGAAGGCAGATAAATTGGGCTTTTTATATCCAGATATTTCCGAAGAAAAATGTGTTCACTGTTGTTTATGTAGTCAGACATGTCCAATGTTAAATGCAAGAATAGAGAGTGAGGATCAAACTCCGATTTGCTATGCAGTTCAGGGGGAAGATGAATTACGAAAAAAAAGTTCTTCTGCGGGAGTATTTTCATTATTAGCTAGTGAAATATTAAACTTAAATGGGATGGTAGCAGGTGCATGTATGGATGAAACATGTACAGTTCGCCATAAGATAATTACCTCTTCGGAAAAACTTCAAGAGTTGCGAAAATCAAAGTATGTTCAGAGTGAAATTGGACTTATTTATCAGAACATTGAGAAAAGCTTAAAATCCCAACAGTATGTGTTGTTCAGCGGAACTCCATGTCAGGTCGCTGGATTAAAGTCATATTTAGGAAAAGATTACGAGAGATTATTTACAATTGATATTCTGTGTCATGGAGTACCATCTCAAAAAATGTTAAATGATTTTTTGAATGAAACAAAAAATGAATCTGCAGTAAATGTGGATTTTCGTGCTTCTCAGTTTGGCTGGAAGAAAAATTCAAAAAACATGTTAATTAAAAATAAAAATGAAGAAGAAAAAACTTGTTTATATCAGAATAATGAATATGAACAGGGATTTCACAACGGATTAATATTAAGAGAATGTTGTTATGATTGTGAATTTGCCGAAATACCAAGGCAGGGAGATATAAGTCTTGGAGATTTTTGGGGGATTGGAGATCATGACAAAACATTAGATGACGATATTGGCACGGGCGCTGTTTTGATTAATAGTAAAAAAGGAAAATGTTTATTCGAGCGAATTGAAAACTCTCTAAAAATGAAAAAGGAAGTTCCTATAGATTGGCTAAGAGATAATCGAATTCATGCAAAACGAGAAGGAAGTCCGTATCGAAAATACTTTAATTTTTTATATGAGAATGGAAAATTTACAGAATCTGTAAAAAAAGCACTTGCATATAAGTTTTCGATAGGAATTGTTGGACCATGGATGAATATCAATTGTGGAGGTGCATTGACTTACTTCGCTTTATATTCCACGCTGGTTGATATGGGTTATTTTCCGATTATGATTTCACAGCCGGAGGGATTGGTATGGGATCCTTCTCCAGAGTACTGCAGATATAAAGAAATTCCGTATCCGGAATATGCGATTGCCCCGATAAAAAAAGGGTATGCACAGCAACGTCAGTTTAATAATTCTTGTGATACTTTTATTGTTGGATCAGACCAATTATTTACGGGTGAAATGATGCGAATCCTGGATGGATATGCGGACTTAGAATGGGTTAATAACAATAAAAGGAAAATTGCATATGCCGCTTCATTTGCAAAGAAAAATTTTGACGGAACAGAAATGCAACGGGAACAACTTCAATATTTTTTGAAACGTTTTAATTCATTTTCTGTGCGAGAAGAGAGTGGTGTAAAATTAGCGGAAGAAGAATTGGGCATTCATGCTGAATGGGTGCTTGATCCAGTGTTTTTATGCGAAATGAAGCATTGGAATAAGCTGATACAAAATGGCAAGCAGAGAGTTTCAAAAACTCCATATGTTTTTGGATATGTTCTTGATCCTAACAGAAAAAAAGCAGATGTAATTAAGCAGGTGGCATCTGTATTGAATACAGAGTATTATGCTGCATCGGATGTGTGGAACGAACCAGATACAATCGCACAAATGTGGGACATTCCTACATTGGATAAGATTGGAAATGAAGAATTACTAGCACAAATAAAAAATAGTGAATATGTGGTGACAGATTCGTTTCATGGTGTATGCTTTGCGATTATTTTTCATAAACCATTTTCAGTCATTATAAATAAAGAGCGAGGAGCCAGTCGCTTTTATTCAATTCTTAAATTACTGGGAATTGAAAATAGAATCATAGATTTGAAAAATGATTTAGACATTAAGACTTTTACGGAAATCATTGATTATGAGAATGTAGAACTTAGACTTTATAAAGAAAAGGTAAGATGTATTTCATGGTTGAGAGACGCAATTGAACAGCCGATTGATAATAAAAAAATTACAGATTATGAAATGGCTTGCAATTATTGCGATCGAACTCAACAAATTATTGAAAAAGATTTAAAGTGGAATATAGATTCTTTAAATGGAAGAGTAGACTGGCTAATTGGTCATACTGATCAAGCAGATTCAGATCTGTTAAATACAGATTTGAAACAGTGGGAACAATTAGAAGATCATAGAAAACGTTTAGATGGTTTGGATATAGTAGCCAATAGCTACGATCAAAAAATAAATGTTTTAGATGTAACGGATCAAAAGCAATGGGAGCAGTTAGAAGATCATCGGAAACGCCTAGACGGTTTAGACCTTATTGTAAATAAAGTTGGTGTAACGGATCAAAAACAGTGGGAACAATTAGAAGATCATAGAAAACGTCTGGATGGTTTAGATTCACATCAGAATGAAGAAAAAATACTTATTCAGCAATTAATGTTGAGACAACAGGACTATGAAAATAGAATAAAAAATTTGGAAACATCTTTTTCGTTTAAAATTGGAAGAATAATTACGTATTTGCCAAGAAAACTGGTTAGCATTTTAAAAAGATAATATAAACAGTATATATGAGCGGAGGGATTATAAAAATATTCAGAGAGGGTTGAATAGGATTAATACGAAGTATTAATCCCAGAATAATATGAAAAAAGTATTACAGCGACAATATATTTATCTATTATGTGTGTTATTAATATCGTGGATTATATTTTTACAACTAGAAATCGGTGATGGGTATGAGAAAATAGAACAGATTTTCGAGATGGAAACGAAATATATGCTTCTTAATGTTATTACAATCTATATGCTGATTTTTTGGCTTGGTGTTATAAGCAATCATCTGGGAATTGTTTCTTTAATATGCAGTACTTTGTTTTCGTTTATTGCGATATTAAATTATCATGTAATAGCGTATAGAGGGCTTCCATTAACTTTTTTAGATGTTTATAATGCGGGAATGGCTGCAGATATTGGAAGATCATATGCTGTTATGGTGAATGAGTTCACAATAAAGATATTTTTATTATTTATTGTAGAACTGGCAGTAGGAATATTTATTGCCATTCAGGAACGGAAGAATAAAATTTGTTGGCGTAAGATGTCTGTACGCAATATTGTTTTCTTTTTTGGAACAATTATATGTGTATATGCAGGGTATTTAGCAGTAAATCCTATTAAACCCAAAGTGACAATAGGATGGCTTTGGAGTGAGGCTTATCATAAGTATGGATATTTGGCATGTTCAATTGAAAATGGGAGCCAGATGAGTAATGTGGTAAAAGAGCCTAAAGAGTATGATGAAAGTATAATCGATAATATAACTGTTCCCAAAGAACAAGAAAAAGATGAATTAAATCCAGATATTATATTGATCTTGAATGAGACTTTTTGCGACTTAAAGGAAATTACAGATTTAAAGACCGATGTAGACTATTTAAAAAATATTCATCAAATGGAAAATTTGATTCAGGGGCAGGTGGTTGTTCCAGTTGCAGGAGGTGGAACAAACAAATCTGAATATGAGTTGCTTACAAGTAATTCTATGGAATTAATGAATACAAGTAGCACAGATCCATTTAATATTCTTAAATTAAAAAATGCGAACAGTGTTGTCAGCATTTTGAAACAAAAAGGTTATCAAACATTAGCGTCACATTCCGAACCAGGTACAAATTATTCGCGTTCAACTGCATATCCCAATCTTGGATTTGACATTGTTCATTTTCAAGATGATTTTAATAAAGAGTACTATGGTGACCGATGGTATGCTACAGATGAGAGTTTATATAAGAGTTTAACGCAGTGGTATGAAACTATGGGTGAAAATCCGCGTTTCTTATATTTATTGACAGTACAAAATCATGGCGCTTGGGATATGAATCCGCCAGAACGGGATTTAGTCCATGTAATTGATGGTGTATCTGAAGACCAAAAAGAAAAAGTGAATGAGTATTTATCTTGTATTGCTATGTCGGATCAAGCTTTCAAAAATTTAACGGATTACTATTCAAAGGTTAATAGACCGGTGATTATTTGTATGGTGGGAGATCATGCGCCGGCATTTGCATTAGAACTTATTGATAGTAAGTATAATGAAATGGAAGCGGCACGGAGGTTAAGAACAGTTCCTTTTTTGGTGTGGAGTAATTTTGAACTAAAAAATGCACAAGAAGAAATGATAAGTATGAATTATGTTGTGCCTACTATATTAAAATGGTCAGGCATTAATAATTTATCATATTATTACAACTATATGTTATCAATGAAGAAAAATCTTCCCATTGTTAGTAGTTACGATGCATATATCGATGTAAATAATAATATTTATCGCTATGAAGAAGAATCTCCCTATACAAACTTAATAAATGGTTATTTATATATGGAGTATAATAATTTGGAAAAACCGAGAAGGCAGGAGTTGTTTGAAGTTACACAATAGTTTTATTATATATATCGATAAGGGTAAATGGAGATTAGCTTAGATAAGAAATATAGAAATACAATTTTCTAAAGCAATGAACAATGATGCTCCAAATGATGATGTAAGAATGATAACAAAAACTGGTTATTTAGTTATATCATTATTTGGGGCTTTTGTTGATTTAAATATTGATAAAAAGGCGGTGGATGATGAACAATAAAGAAACCTATAATCGCATGCTATATATTGATATATTGAATGTGGTTTCGTGTTTAGCTGTTGTATTTTTACATACAAATGAAATGTTTTGGGCATTTAGTTATGAACCATATTGGATTTCTGCAAATATTATTGAATGTGTTTTTTATTATGCGGTACCGGTGTTTTTTATGATAACAGGAACAACTTTAATTGATTATAGAAAAAAATACAATACAAAAGAGTTTTTTTGTAAGCGAATTTCAAAAACAATTATACCATTTTTAATATGGAGTATTATAGCCGTTTTTTATTACAAGATTATGAAAAAGACGAATCTCACTACAGATTCTTTAAATGCGATACTTGATGGAATTATTAATACCAAATATGTTCCAATATACTGGTATTTTATTTCATTAATACCAGTATATTTAAGTATTCCTGTACTATCATTAATTCCTGATGAGCAAAAAAAGAGTGCTTATTTTTATATAGTTATTTTGACATTTGTTTTTAATTCGTTGATACCGTTAATTTCTGAAATTACTGGAAATAGATTTGTATCCAATCCAGGTTTAAGAATGCCTTTGGGAGGTGGGTATTTATTTTATGCTTTATTAGGATATTTATTGTCACATAGTGATCTAAAGAGATATAAAAAGTGGATTTATTTATTGGGAATAGTAGGTTTGACTATACATATTATAGGTACTTGGTATTTATCGTATAGAATAGGAGATATTGGTCGAACCTTTAAAGGCTATTTAAATGTGCCGTGTATATTATATTCTATAGCAGTATTTACATTTTTTAAGGAAAGAGATTATGGAAAATGTAATTTTAAGATATTTAAATTTGTAAAATATTTTAGTGGTACAACATTTGGAATTTATTTAATGCATTGGTTTATCCTCGATATTTTTAAGCAAGTGACAGGTGGAAGATTCTCAAAAATGTTGAGTTATCGTATTGTTGGAGCGATAATTATTTTTAGTATTTGTGGTATATTTATAAAAAATGTTCAAAAAAATAAAATTGTTAAGAAAATAATTTTCCCATAAAGGAGATCCACTATTGACAACACCTGTTCTTTTTGGCATAGTGGGAAGAAGTGATGAAATGTTTATTTTCAGGAGGAAAAAATCATGTATGATTATCTGATAGTAGGAGCAGGTCTCTACGGCGCTGTATTTGCCCGTGAAGCCGTGAAAAAGGGGAAAAAGGTGTTGGTTATCGACCGTAGACCAAACATCGCAGGAAACGTCTATACGGAGGAGATTGAGGGCATTAATGTCCACAAGTATGGCGCACACATTTTTCACACCAACAACAAAAAAGTCTGGGACTATGTGAATCAGTTTGCAGAGTTCAACCGTTTCACAAACTCTCCGGTTGCAAACTACAAGGGAGAGCTGTATTCCCTGCCATTTAACATGTACACGTTTAACAAGATGTGGGGAGTTGTGACTCCGGAAGAGGCATTTGCAAAGATTGAGGAGCAGAAGAAAACTGCCGGAATCACAGAGCCGAAGAACCTTGAGGAGCAGGCGATCAGCCTGGTTGGAACAGACATCTATGAGAAGCTCGTAAAGGGTTATACCGAAAAACAGTGGGGTCGTCCGTGTTCAGAGCTTCCGGCATTTATCATCAAGCGTCTGCCGGTTCGATTCACGTTCGACAACAACTATTTCAACGCGCTCTATCAGGGAATTCCGATGGGTGGTTACACGAAGATGGTTGCCGGCATGCTCGATGGCATTGAGGTGAAGCTGGGCGTTGATTATCTGGAAAATAAGGCAGAGTATGATGCGATGGCAGAGAAGGTAGTTTACACCGGAGCGATTGATGCTTATTTTGATTTCTGTCTGGGAACACTGGAATATCGTTCTGTGCGCTTTGAGACAGAGGTTCTCGACAAGCCGAATTTCCAGGGAAATGCAGCTGTGAACTACACCGATGCAGAGACACCGTGGACGAGAATCATTGAGCATAAATGGTTTGAGTTTGGCACTCAGCCGAAAACGGTTATCAGCCGTGAGTACAGCTCCGAGTGGAAACCGGGGGATGAGCCGTACTACCCGGTAAACGATGAGAAGAACGGTGCGATGTACGAGGAGTACCGCAAGCTGGCTGAGAAGGAGAACAAGGTGATCTTTGGCGGTCGTCTCGGCGAGTACAAGTACTACGATATGGATAAGGTAATCGAGTCTGCACTGAACATGGCGGAGAAAGAGCTGTGAATGGAAAATTGCCCTGTGGATGTGATTAGAATGAGACAGATACATAGGACAAACGCGAAAAGGCGACAACAAAAGAAATAGAAGTAGATAAAAAACAGATAAAAAAACAGAGAGCTTCAAACGGACGAATCAAAATGTCGTCAATTGAGGCTCTCTGTTTTTCTGCTTCATGGAATCGTGAGTCGTGAATAAATGAATCAGGTCAGGCATCTAGTGAATCGAAAAGATCGGAGTCATAGAACTCCCGGATGGAAACTCCAAGTGCATCCGCGATCCGGTTGATATTGACGATACCGGGGTTACGGCTTCTTCCGCTGAGAATGTTTTTGTAGGTTGTCGGTGGCATTCCAGCGAGGAAAGCATTGCGATAAGCGCTGATTCCTTTTTGTGCACAGAGCTCTCGGATACGGCAGTTCGTGGCTTCACAGATATTCATACAGATATCCCCCTTTATTCATTTATATATATCATTCATCCTGATCCAGATTGTCAAAGACATCGGAATTGTAGAATTCTCGAATGGAAACTCCGAGTGCATCTGCAATCTTGTTGATATTGACAATTCCGGGATTTTTGCTTTTTCCGTTCAGGATGCTTTTGTAAGTGGATGGGGGCATTCCTGCGAGAAATGCAGTTCGATAAGCAGTCTGGTTCTTCTCTTTACATAGTTCCCGAATTCGGGTGCTGGTTGCTTCACAAATAGTCATCCGTCGTCTCCTTTTTATGGTAATTTTAGGATAAATTTCCATCTGAAAGGGTCGACATATCGTCCTATTTTGCGATTTTATGTCGAAAAACTGCATAAATATTCTATAAAAATGTCTTTGCTTGCAAAGACGCCTGCGAATACGCTGATTTTTGCCTGCCTATACTTATTATGCTTACGTTGCACTTGCCCTAGTCCTATTTTCAGCCCTTGAATAAATCTTTCTCATAATGGATTCCACATGAGGTTGGGAGAAGTTTGTGCACCGGGAGGCGTTTCGGGTTCCCATTTCTTTTAACTTTTGAGGTGTGGCAATCAGAGTGAGAAGTCCCTTTGCGAAGCTGTCGACATCGTCGGCTTTGCGGATCATGATACCGCCGGAGCAGAATTCAAGATTGCCTTCCGAGCGTGATGGAGTTCCCATCAGATCCTGATTTCCACGAATATCGGAGCAGAGCACCGGACAAGAGCAAGCCATCGCCTCGAGAAGTCCCATCGGAAGCCCTTCTTGATAGGACGGGAAAACATAGAGATCGCATGCCTGACAGAGATCTAAGATATCTTTTCGATAACCGGCAAAAAGGACGATGTCCGTAATGGAAAGTTTATTTGCAAGTTCCTTGAGATAGGTGTCGAGTTTTCCGTGACCGCAGATTACATAGCGAACAGATGAGGTGAGTGTGCCGTCCTGTCGGAGTTTTGCGAGCGCTCTGAGAACCGTCTCATGATTCTTGCGTTTGATAAGCTCCCCGGAGGAAAGCAGAAAAATCGCATTGTCTGGAATCCCGAGCTCTCTGCGCTTTTGAAGATTCTTTTCTTCGCTGTATTCCGGAATTCGATTTAAGTCGATTCCGGCTCCGGGAATATAGTCGACATAGCGCGCATGAAAACAGCGTTTTGCGCGATGATAGTCCTCCTGATTGATGCAGAGCTGTTGGAGGGTAAAACGCGACAGAAAGCGTTCCATCGGGTAATAAAAGAGCCAGTTGACGAGGTGTGCCCCCTTAAAAAAATGGAAGCCGTGAGCTGTGTAGATCACCGGACCGGTATGCGTGTGGTGGGAGGCAAGGCGAGCCATGACGCCACCCATCGGAGTGTGGCAGTGAACCAGAGAAAAGGATTCGTCTCTCATCACCTGGCAGAGCTGGCGGAAAATTTTGATGTTGGATGGATCAAAAGGACTGCGGACGAAATCAATCTGGTGGCGGATGATTCCAGTTCCATCAAGGCGATGGTTGTCATTGCCGTAAGATGGCATGTTGTAGTTTGTGGCGTAATGAACTTCATAGCCCATTTCCTGAAGGATCCGAACATTGTTCATCTCAAATTGCGGGACAAATCCGCTCACCGTAGTGATGAGAAGTGCCTTCTTTTTTGCATTGGTAGTAGTTGTATTGCTCATGTATATCGAACCTGAACCTTTCTGTTGTGGTTATTGTATCTATTGTATCATATATGTGCAAACGCGTGTTGACGCACTCATCTTCCTGCTGACGCAGGTATTTGCTTTTCTATTGCGCCCATTATATCATAATTCTGAAACAAAATAAAAGGCGGAGCATGAACTTGAAATTTTGTGGAAAACTTGCGTGAGACTTGCTTGTGGAAAACGACTCTGATATGATGGAATCACGATGTTGAGGGAAAAAGAGATTCTTGAAGAAGTGGGGATAAGGAGACAGAAAAACGTTTGTGGAGGACAGGATTATGATAAAAAAGTGGGAAGTGTTGGAGCGAAAGACCGTTTTGAAAGATAAGTGGATCGATATTGAGGCGAGCAAATGCAGACTATCTGACGGAACGGTGATTGAGCCGTTCTATGTGAATCACATTCCAGATTTTGCGGTAATTGTTCCTGTAACGGAAGAGGGAAAGATCGTGCTTGTGCGCCAGTATCGTCACGGTGTCGAGGAGGTTCTTTTGGAGCTTCCGGCGGGATGTATGGAGCCGGGAGAAGAGCCGGAAGTCTCTGCGCACAGAGAGCTTTCCGAAGAGACCGGATATACGGGAGGAGCCTGGAAATTCCTATTTAAGCTCTGCCCAGATGCATCGAAATCGAGCAATTACGCATGGTGTTTTGTGGCAGAAGGAGTCAAAAAAACGCAGGGTCAGCACCTCGATGAGACGGAGGAGCTTGAGATTGTCGAGATGACGATTCCGGAAGTGAGAAAGGCATTAAGAGAAGGAAAGTTTGTGCAGGCGGTTCACACTGCCGTGCTCTATGCATTTATATGTGAGTGTGAATGAAACACGCACGAATGAAGGCGCACGCCAAATTTTTTTGTGTTGATTTGAAATAAGCCTGTAATTTGTTGTTTATATGTGTTTATGATAAGAAATATAAAAGTAAAAATGCCGGTGTTCAGGTTGAATTTATAACCTATGCACCGGCATTCTTTTTTTGTTTATTTGTTTACTGTCTACTTATCATTTGACTGCTTCTGCTGTTTCTGAAGCTCTTCGATTTCTGCGAGATATTTCTTCTTTTCTCCAAGTAGATCCCAGATCATATCATGCATCCAGTCGATCGTCTCCTGTTGTTTAACTGCTTCGGATTCCATCTGGGCGATGCGATCTTTATAGTGTGTCGTGACCGCACAAAATTCACATAAATTCTTTTCTGTGATAGGGGTTTCCGATTTTAAAACCTGAACGAGCATTTCAATGAACCGGGAGTTGCTTGGACGTTTCTGATTGTCGGAATCCGGACCGCAGAAAAATTCTCTTCCGCCACTTTTCCAGATCTTCTCAATCATCGTGCGAAGATTTCTCTCCACACATTTCAGACTTGTATGATGGAAATCTGCAAGTTCAGGATAAATGCATTTGGTGATGGAATTCAAAGATTCCGGGTGTTCGAGAGCAATCTCGACAGCACTGATACAGAGTTTGTATCCGCTGTAATGTTCACCGACACCGAACTGTCGGAGAAGAGTTTCTAGTTCTGTTTTTCTTTCGTACATGACAAAGCCTCCGCTTTCTGCTATTGCAATCTTATATGGTTCATATCTGGAAATCAAACAGAAGCGATCGACATTTTTCGACTGGCACTTCCGGAGCATGGAGATTGCAAAATGAATTTTTGGTATGCTCTGAGTCTCATTAAATCAGACCGGATTTAAAAAGATGTATTATTGATGAGCAGATTGGGGATCGAGGAAAAAAATTTGTGAGGAGAGTGTGGAAAATGCGGATAAGGGAGCGGTGTGGAAAAACCGGATTTGAAGGGATTCCTGATTGCCATGCAGAAAGAAATAAGATATAATTATAATCAGAATTAAAACGAGAACAGTCCAAAACTGTCAGGTTTTTTTGACATTTTAGATTGTCTGCGGAACATCGATGATGAGGGGGAGACGGATGGATAAGGTATTATATGATTTAATGGATTGGGCAGGAATTGAGGAGATTGTGTACTCGGAAGCGGGAAATCCAGAGCGTCTTTTGGGACCGCATCTGACGGAAGAGGGACTGGTGATTCAGGTATTTATTCCGCGTGCAGAGGCAGTGACGGTGAAACTTGCGACAGGCGGAAAAAAATATCCGATGGAACAGCAGGATGAGGCAGGATATTTTGCAGTTCGGATTCCGAGAAAGATCATGGCGAAGTACACGCTCCTGATCACCTGGGATACGGGTGCAGAGGAGGAGATTCACGATCCTTACGCGTTTGGATCTCAGTACACGGAAGAGGAGAAGAAGAAGTTTTCAGCGGGAACTTACTATGACGTTTACGAGAAGATGGGCGCACATCCGATGGTAATCGATGGAGTGAGCGGTGTCTTCTTTTCAGTGTGGGCACCGTGTGCAATGCGTGTCAGCGTTGTCGGAAATTTCAACACCTGGGATGGTCGCCGCCACCAGATGAAACGACAGGGGGATTCTGGTATTTTTGAGCTCTTTATTCCGGGACTCCAGAGCGGAGAGATCTACAAGTATGAGATCAAGACACATCGCGGAGAGCCGATGCTTAAGGCAGACCCGTATGCGAACTATGCGGAGCTTCGCCCGAATAACGCTTCGATTGTCTGGGATACGAATCGGTTTGCATGGACGGACGATGCGTGGATGGAGAAACGTGCAAAGACGAATTCAAAGGATTTGCCGATGTCCATCTATGAACTGCACCTTGGTTCCTGGATTCGCAAGGAACTTGGGGTTGATGAGAACGGACAGGAGGTAGTTGGTTCTGAATTCTACAACTATCGTGAGATTGCTCCGAGACTTGCCGAGTATGTAAAGAAGATGGGATACACCCATGTGGAGCTGATGCCGGTGATGGAGCATCCGCTTGATGCATCCTGGGGTTATCAGGTGACCGGATATTATGCTCCGACGAGCCGTTACGGAACTCCGGATGATTTCATGTATTTTATGAACTACATGCATGAGCAGGGAATCTCCGTGATTCTTGACTGGGTACCGGCTCATTTTCCGCGTGACAGCTACGGAATGGCATGTTTTGACGGAACCTGTGTGTACGAGCATCAGGATCCGAGACAGGGTTCTCACCCGCATTGGGGTACTCTGATCTACAATTATGGTCGTCCGCAGGTCTGCAATTTCCTGATTGCAAATGCGCTGTTCTGGGCTGAGAAATACCATGTAGATGGAATCCGTATGGATGCAGTCGCTTCGATGCTCTATCTGGATTATGGAAAGAATGAGGGCGAGTGGGTTCCGAATATTTATGGCGGACATGAGAATCTCGAGGCGGTGGAATTCCTGAAACATTTGAACAGCATTTTCAAGAAACGTGAGAAAGGAGCTGTTTTAATTGCTGAGGAGTCAACTGCATGGCCACAGGTGACCGGAGCAGTGAAAGAGGGAAGCCTTGGGTTTGACTACAAGTGGAACATGGGCTGGATGAATGATTTCACCGGATACATGCAGTACGATCCGTATTTCCGCAGTCATCATTACGGAGAGCTGACATTCAGCATGCTCTATGCGTACAGCGAAGATTTTATTCTGGTATTCTCCCACGATGAGGTTGTGCATGGAAAGGCTTCAATGCTCTTAAAGATGCCGGGTGAGACATATGAGGATAAGGCTGCAAACCTGAGAACCGCCTACGGATTCATGTACGGACATCCGGGACGCAAACTTCTTTTCATGGGTCAGGAGTTTGGTCAGATTTCTGAGTGGAATGAGAATGAGGAACTGCCGTGGAACATTCTGGAATATCCGCTTCACCAAAATATGCAGGATTATGTGAAGGCGCTCAATGAGTTCTATACCTCCCATCCGGCACTGTATCAGAAAGACTTTGAACCGGAAGGATTTGAGTGGATCAATTGCAGTTCTGCAAATGATGATATTGTCGTTTTCCTCAGAAAGACGGATAAGCCGGAAGAGACGCTTCTGTTTGTCTGCAACTTTGCACCGGTGGAGCATGAGACCTTTGGTGTTGGTGTTCCGTTCCATGGAAAGTATAAGGAGATCTTCAACAGTGATGCAACAGCATTTGGCGGAAGCGGAAAGGGAAATCCGAGAGTCAAGACGAGCAAGGCGGAAGAGTGCGATGAGCGTCCGGAGTCGATTGTGATTGATGTACCGCCGATGTCTGTGACGGTATTCTCCTGCACACCGGTAGCAGTGAAGAAGACGACTACCACCCGCACAACAGCCAAGAAGAGCACAAAGAGTGTGAAGAGCACCGCAGAGAAGGCAGACAAAGCAGAGCAGACAAAGGCTGCGAAAACTGTGAAAGCTCCAAAGACTACAAGGACAGCAAAGGCTGTGAAAGAAAAAACTGCTGTAAAAGAGAAGACTGCGGAGAAAGCAGAAAAATCAGTAGAGAAAAAGCCGGCAAAAAAAGCAGAATCAGTGGTTACTCCGGTAGCAGAAGAGAAGAAAGCTGAGACGAAGCCAAAGGAAAAGCTGGCAGAAGTTGTAGAAGCAAAAGCCGAGACGAAAACTGAGGGAACAAAGTCTGTTACAAAGAAACCAGCGAGAGGAAACCGTACACGAGCAAAGAAGAATTTAAAGAAGCATACAAAGAAGAATAAGTAATGAAATGTTGAAGAAAATCGACATTTTTATTAATTCGTGATAATTTTTTATAGAAAAAGGATGCTACCGATAGACGGTTAGTCCGATATAAGCTGAAACAAAAATAGTCGCTTAGGTTATCAAACCGGGGCGGCTATTTTTGTGATTTATGATTATCTTTACCTAATGTGTATCCGACAGTGAAGCAGGTTAAGCCGAAGCTTACAACTGCGATAAAATCTACAATACTCATTGACTTAGCCATCCTTTTTCATGGATTCCTTTTCAGGTCTCTATGTAATCAGAGGGGGCTGAGTGCCAGTGGCACTCGTGAAATCCCCCGCAAGGATGCGCACTCGGCGCAGGAGTAGATGGTTGCCGAAGCAACCGCGCCGAGGCACATTCTTTTTTACATTGATATGGCTTAGAAATTGAAGGAATCCGTATCTGCGCGGTAAGCGATTTCACCGTTGCAGATCGTGTAATGTACTTTTCCGAAAAGGGTCTCACCGATGAACGGGGAGTTGCTGGACTTGGAATGGAATTTCTCGACGGTCCATGATTCGTCCGGATCGAACAGGACGAGATCTGCATCAGAACCAGCACCGATCCAGCCTTTTGTGGACTCTAAATGATAGAGGGCTGCCGGGTTCAGCGTCATCTTTGCGAGAAGCTCAGAGAGGGACAAATGACCGGCACGCACAAGGCTTGTAACGCCGAGTGCGAGTGCAGTCTCAAGCCCGATGATACCGCTCGGGCACTCGGTCAGCGGTTTGGATTTCTCTTCTGCACTGTGCGGAGCGTGGTCCGTTGCAATGACGGTGATGATATTTTCCTTGAGTCCGCGGATGATTTCCTCACGGTCGGATGGGGTGCGCAGTGGCGGGTTCATTTTGGCGAGGGAGCCGTGTTTGAGCACTGCGCTTTCATCGAGCGTAAAGTGGTGAGGGGTGACTTCTGCGACAACATGAGCGCCGAGATCCTGAGCCACTTCGATCAGGCGGACGGAATGACCGGAGCTGAGATGCTGAATATCAATGACAGCGCCGGTGTCAAGTGCCAGCATGCAGTCGCGGGCAACGAGGACATCCTCTGCGACAGCCGGAGAACCGCCGATGCCAAGTTCATCGGAGACAGCTCCATGGTTGATGCCATTGTTTGTGATCAGAGCCGGGTCTTCCTCATGGAAACTCAACGGAACGTTTAAGCGAACGGCTTCCTCCATCGCATTGCGGACGAGAGCGGAGCTCTTGAGCGGGATACCATCATCGGTAAAACCAACTGCCCCATGTGCCTTCAGCTCTTCCATATCTGTGAGGGTTTCGCCCTTCATGCCGATCGTGATATTGCCGGCGGTAAGCACGTTGATTCCGGTCTTTTTGCCCTCACGGATGACGTATTCAAGAGTTTCTACGTTGTCAACTGGTGGTTTTGTGTTTGCCATACAGACAACGGTTGTAAAGCCACCGGCAGCGGAAGCCATTGCTCCGGTATGAATGTCTTCTTTGTAGGTGAATCCCGGATCACGGAAATGCACATGGACGTCGATAAGTCCCGGAGCCACCACAAGACCGTGGGCGTCAATAATCGGATCACAGTTTGGATAACGATCTGTCAGATCTTTTCCCATCTCTACAATTTTTCCATTTTCAACAGCTACATCCATGACGGCATCGGTTCCTGTCTTCGGATCGATCACCCGTCCACCTTGAATCAGCATCATAATCTTTTGTCCTCCTAACAATCCAATTGTTGAAACATTGAAAAAACAGCCCTATGAAAATTCAGAAACTGCCTGTGAATTTAGCATATCACGAAATAGAGAAAATGAACAGGAAGAAGAGAGAAAAGGGAAGGAAGAAAATGCACAAAAAGGGCAAAAAGAACGTGTACACAGGTGAGATTTGAACAGACGAAAAGAACCGCAGTCGCCCGAAAAGAAAGTCAGGCAGACTGCGGTAGGATTCCTCATGGTCAGCTGTTGCTGTCGGATGCGTAAAAACTGATCAGATAGAGACCGCAGAGTCCGACCAGAGCGTAGATGATTCGTGAGAGCCAGGTCATGCTTCCAAACAGAAACGCGACGAGATTGAAATTGAAAAATCCGATTAGCCCCCAGTTGACGGCGCCGATGATGGAGAGTGTCAGCGCGGTGTAATCCATTGCTTTATTCCGCATGGCAAATATACCTCCTTTTACAGACAGTATGACACGGAAGAAGCAGAATTATGCAATGACATACAAAATTGCACGCAGGCAAGAGCAAAACCTGCAAAATAAAAACCTGTGAGAACGTTTATGTCCGCGAAAGCATTCTGTTTAAAATTAAGACTTCTGCACAAGATTTCCAAGATAATTGCGGATTTCGCGGATATAGATTTCTCCCATCTGGCTTAAAATGACATTTTTTTTGACGAGATAGCCGATCTCCATCGCACCGCCTGGATTGTCGCTCTCCCCCTCAAGTGGAATAGCGACGTACTCATCTCCGTTGAGCTCCTCGCAGATGATGCCGGAGCAGAGCGTGTATCCACTCAAGCCGATCATCAGATTCAGCATCGTCGCACGGTCGCAGGCTTTGATGATTCGTGAGTACTCATTTGTGCTCAGAATCTCCTCAGCAAAATAGAAAGAGCCGTTGTCGCCCTGCTCAAACGAGAGGCAGGGATAGTCTGCAAGCTGGGCAAAACGGATCGACGGCAGAGAGGCAAGGGGGTGATTTCGCCACAGGTAAACATAGGGCTGGCAGTCAATCAGCTTATGAAATTCGAGGTTATTGGAGTGAAAGAGTTTTGTCAACACTGCCCGGTTGAAATCATTCAGATAGAGGATTCCGATCTCACTTCGCATCGTATTTACATCGTCAATGACATCGCGTGTCTTCGTTTCACGGATCGCAAACTCATAGTCAGAGGTGTTAAAGTGTTTGACCATCTCCACAAAAGTCTTTACGGCAAAAGAATAGTGCTGGGTGGAGACGCCGAATTTTTTCTTCAGGTTTCCGTTTTTTCCATATTTGCTCTGAAGAATTTCGTACTGGTGATAGATCTGTCGAACATAGCTCAAAAACTCTGCTCCGTCATTTGTCAACGTCACTCCGCGTCCGCTCCGATGGAAGATCAGGATGCCGGTTTCGCGCTCGAGTTCCTGAATTGCGCTTGTCAGAGACGGCTGTGCGACGTAGAGAAGTTCCGCTGCCTTATTGAAAGATCCCGTCTCGGAGATCGTGATCACATAATGCATCTGTTGAAGTGTCATAGAAAACTCCTTTCGTAAAAAATTCTTTTCATAAAAAAACGTCCCGCCCCGGTCATATGCCATGCATGGATATTCAAACCGGAGTGGGACGAATTGTGTAACGGTCTACTGTCAGCTAACGTGACGGACAGAAGGACGAGACGATGAAGCAAAAAAATTTATTTGGATTTAACCTCTTTCCATGCCTCGTTGTAGAGGTCATCAACCTCATCACCGAGATATTTGAGAACTTCACAGTTTTTCAGAGAATCCACATCCGGGAAGATTGCCTTGTTATTCTGAAGATCTGCATCGAGCAGGTCAAATGCGCCCTTGTTCGGGGTGGAGTAGGTGATGTACTCAAAGTTCTTTTTTGCAATCTCTGGACGGCAGAGAAAATCGATCCATTTCTCTGCATTTTCCTTGTGCTTTGCATTCTTCGGGATTACCCAGCAGTCGATGAAGAGATCAGTTCCCTCTTCCGGAATTACATAGATCAGGTTGTCGCCCTCATCAGCTTCGTTCTGAATGTAAAGCATCTCGCCGGAGTAAATGATACCGACAGCAGCTTCCCCACCGATCATCTTGTCGCGAACCTGGTCGACAACATAAGCCTGAACGAGAGGTTTCTGTGCGATCAGATCTTCTTTTGCTTTCGTGATCTCATCTGGATTCGTGCTGTTCATCGAGTAACCATTCTTCTTGAGACCGGTCATGAATGCACTGCGGATGCTGTCCTGCATCAGGATTTCGCCATCAAGGCGCTCATCCCAGAGATCCGACCACTTTGTCGGAGGTTCAACGCCAAGCTCCTCAAGACGTTCCTTGTTGTAGAGGATGCCGATTGTGCCCCAGGTGTACGGAACGGCATATTTATTTTCCGGATCGAAGGACTGAGCAAGCTCGAGATAGAGCGGGTCGATCTCCTTGAGATTCGGAACATTGTCGAAGTTGATCTCTGCGAGAAGATCATGCTCGCGCATTTTCTGAATCATGAAATCAGAAGGGCAGACTGCATCGTAGGCGATACCGCCAGCTTCGATAACCGGGAACATTTCTTCGTTTGTCTCATACATATCGTAGACAACTTCGATACCGGTTTCTTTTTCAAACTCATCAATGACACTCTCATCAATGTATTCGCCCCAGTTGTATACATAGAGCTTGTTGTCTTCGCTGCCATCTTTTCCCTGAGAAGAAGATGAAGAGGAACCACAGCCTGCAAGAAGAAGGCAGGGGATAGTCAGTGCGGATGTAATCAGAAACAGTTTTTTCATGATATTTTTTCCCTTCTTAGTAAATATATGATGTCAGATTTTCAATTTAATGTTGATATAAATGATGTTAGTTCGACTTAACCTCTTTCCACAGCTCATTGTAAACAGCGTCAACCTCATCACCGAGATACTCGTACACTTCGCTGTCTTTGAGAGAATCGATATCCGGGAAGAGAGCCTTGTTGTTCTGGATCTCCTCGTCGAGCAGATCGAACGCGCCCTTGTTCGGGGTGGAGTAGGTGATATAGTCAAAGTTCTGCTTTGCGATTTCCGGACGGCAGAGAAAATCAATCCACTTCTCAGCATTCTCTTTATTCTTTGCGTTCTTCGGGATTACCCAGGAGTCGATCCACAGGTTCGTTCCCTCCTCCGGGATCACATACTTAAGATCGTAGTCGAGACCGAGATCTTTGACTTCGTTCTGGATGTAGAGCATCTCGCCGGAGTAGATAACGCCGATGGCAGCCTCTCCGCCGATCATCTTGTCACGAACCTGATCGATGACGTAAGCCTGAACAAGCGGTTTCTGATCAATCAGATCCTGCTTTGCCTGCTGAAGCTCATCCTCATTATCTGAGTTCATCGAGTAGCCATCTTTCTTTAATGCAACCATGAAAGCGTCGCGCACGCTGTCCTGCATCAGGATCTCGCCGTCAAGACGCTCATCCCAGAGATCTGACCACTTTGTCGGTACATCCATGCCGAGCTCCTCAAGCCTCTTCGTGTTGTAGAGGATGCCGACCGTGCCCCAGGTATACGGAACAGAGTACTTGTTTTCCGGATCAAAGGACTTGGACATCTCGAGGTAGGTCGGATCGATCTGATCAAGATTCGGAACATTGTCGAAGTTAATCTCAGCGAGAAGATCATTCTCACGCATCTTCTGGATCATGTAGTCGGACGGGCAGACAACATCGTAGTTGACACCGCCTGCCTCGATAACCGGATACATCTCCTCGTTCGTCTCGAACATATCGTAGATAACCTTGATTCCCGTCTCTTCCTCAAACTGGTCGATCACGTCCTCATCGATGTACTCACCCCAGTTGTATACATAAAGTTCATTGGAACCACTTCTGTTTCCGCCATTGTCTGCGGAGGACGAGCCGGCTGCGTTTCCGCCACAGCCGGAAAGAAGCAGGGCGGAGCATGCAGTCAGGGAGGTAAGGGATACTGCAAGTACTTTTTTCTTCATAATTCAAATCTCCTCAAAAAATTCAAAATAGTTCTGTTATTTACTTATTTACTGCTCCGCTTTCTTGCGTGTCTACTGCTCCGCTTTCCTGCGCGGGGCGAAATTGCTGATGATAAGCAGGATGAGCACCGTAGCAAAGATCACTGTGGAGAGTGCGTACATCGACGGCTTGATGCCTCGGCGCACTTCGCTGTAAATTAGGGTCGACAGGGTGTTGATGCCGGCTCCTCTTGTAAAGTGGGTGATGATGAAATCATCGAGGGACATCGTGAATGCGAGCAGAAAGCCGGAGAGCACACCCGGAAGAATGTCCGGGAAAACGACCTTGAAAAACGCGCGGAGCGGGCTTGCGCCGAGGTCAAGCGCGGCTTCATAGGTAAATCGGCTTGTCTGTTTGAGTTTTGGCATGACGCTCAGGATCACATATGGAATGTTGAAGGTGATATGGGCGATCAGAACCGTCTGAAATCCGAGGGAGATGCCAAAAGCAATGAACGCAAGCATCAGGGAGATACCGGTCACGATGTCGGCATTGAGCATCGGGATATTTGTGATTCCCATCAGAATCGTGCGTGGAACCGGCTTCATGCTGTTGATCGCGATCGAAGCCGCAGTTCCGATGATAACGGCGATCAGCGCAGATAAGAACGCGATCAGAAGCGTGTTCTGAAGAGCATCCATGATGTTACGGCTTGCGAACATTTCCGTGTACCAGCGGAGCGTAAATCCACCCCACTGGGTACGGGACTTGGAGCTGTTGAAGGACAGCACGACCATCGTCGCAATCGGCGCATAGAGGAAGATCATGATGATGACAAGATAAAAATCCTGCCAGATGCGCCGGAGATTCCATTTTGAGTTTTTCATAGTTAGAATCCGCTCCCTTCTCCATTTTTGTCATATTTTGCAATCAGCGCCATGCTGATCAGGATAAAGATCATAAGTACGAGGGAGAGACCGGAACCCATATTCCAGTTGCTTCCCTTTGTGAATTCCTGCTCGATGACATTTCCGATCAGAAGGATCTTACTTCCACCGAGGAGATTGGAGATGACGAAGGTCGTCAGTGCCGGCACAAATACCATCGTAATTCCACTGATGATGCCTGGAACACTGAGCGGGAACCATACCCAGAGAAGCGTCTGGAAGAAGTTTGCTCCAAGGTCGCGGGCAGCATTGATCGTGTTGTCGTCAATCTTGCATAAAACGTTGTAAATCGGAAGCACCATGAACGGCAGGAAGTTGTAAACCATGCCGAGGACGATAGCTCCCGGAGTGTTAATCAGGTTCTGCTTCGGAAGATGAAGCATGCCGAGGATGCCGTTGATGACACCGGCTTTCTCAAGCAGGGTCTGCCACGCGAGTGTGCGGAGCAGGAAATTCATCCACATCGGAAGGATGAAGATGAAGACGATGAAACTACCGCTTCCGACGTTTCGGTTTCTCAGAATCATTGCAAGCGGGTAGGCGAGCACAAGACAGATGATGGTGCTAACAAAGGACAGTCCGAGGGACAGCCAGAGTGCCTTGATGTGCTCCGGTGTGGAGATAGAGAGGACGTTTGCGAGTGTGAACGCTCCGCTCTTGTCGGTCAGTCCGTAGAACACGATCAGGGCAAGCGGGATGATCGTAAAGCCGATCATCCACAGAATGTAAGGTCCGGATAATAGTTTCTTATTCATTGACTCCAACCGCCTCCTCATCTTCAGAAGCAGGCTTGTTCATGATCTGGATGTTGAACGGATCAACGCGCAGTCCCACTTTTTTGCCGACCGGGCAGAGTGTGGTGGAGTGAACCAGCCACTCAAAACCGTCCGGAGTTGTGATCTCCATCTCATAGTGAACGCCCTTGAAGATCAGGTGTGTGCAGGTTCCAGTCAGAGTGCCCTGCTCTGGCTCGACAAGCTCGATGTCCTCCGGTCGGATCACGACGTCGACCGGCTTATTGACACCGAAGCCCCTGTCGACGCAGGCAAACTTTGCACCGAAGATCTCAACAAGCTCATCGTGAAGCATTACACCCGGAACGATGTTGCTCTCACCGATAAAGTCAGCGACGAATGCATTTTCCGGCTCATTGTAGATCTGCTCCGGAGTACCCATCTGCTGAATATAACCCTGGTTCATGACAACGATCGTGTCGGACATTGTCAGCGCCTCCTCCTGATCGTGGGTGACGTAGATGAAGGTGATGCCGAGCTCATTTTTCAGACGGATCAGCTCGTACTGCATGTCCTGACGCAGTTTCAAGTCGAGAGCGCCGAGAGGCTCATCGAGGAGCAGAAGACGAGGCTCATTCACGATCGCGCGCGCGATCGCGATTCGCTGTTGCTGACCACCACTCAAGGAGTCAACGGTGCGCTTCTCGTAGCCGTCGAGGTTTACGAGCTTGAGCGCATACTTGATTTTGTCGTTGATGTATGCTTTGGATTTGCCCTTGATCTTCAGACCAAAGGCGATGTTCTCTGCAATGTTCATGTGGGAGAACAGCGCGTATTTCTGGAATACGGTGTTTAACTGGCGTTTGTTCGGCGGGAGATCATTGATCTCGGTGCCGTCGAAAATGACTTTGCCGGTGTCTGCTTTCTCAAAACCGCCGATGATTCTGAGGGTTGTGGTTTTTCCGCAACCACTCGGACCAAGAAGCGTGACAAATGTGTTTTCTTTTACGGAAAGATTTAAGTCATCCAGAACCATTGTCCCGTCAAAGCTCTTGGAAATATTCACTAAATCGATTAAAGACTGACCCATGTACGTCTCCTCCTCATGTATGTGATCTTCTGTGATCTATCTGTCCTATCTATCTGTCTTATCAGTCGATATGAAAGTTGAAAGTTAAAAACTTGGCGGAGAGCTGACCCAGATCAGGGTTGCGCCCGTCTTGCTCGTCAAAAAGTGTTGTTTGTCCGCAGTGAAGTAGAAGGACTCACCTTTCTTTGCGCGGTAGGTTTTCTTTCCTATGTGGATGGCGATACTGCCTTGCAGAACATATCCGAATTCCTCGCCCTCATGGGGAGTGTCCGGGTATGTGGAACCGCCGGCTTCCAGCGTGAGGAGGATGGGTTCCATCACATTTTTCTGTGCATTTGGAATGATCCATTTGATTGTGTTTTTTAAGTCTGCCTCATATTTCTCAAAATAATCCGCTTTTCCGAATACGATCTGCTCCTCGGGCGTCTCGTTGAAGAATTCTCCCAGAGAAGTGCCGAGACACTGTAAAATATCGGTCAGGGTCGCAATCGAAGGGGAAGTCAGATTCCTCTCCAGCTGGGAAATAAAGCCTTTGGACAGTTCCGCACGGTCAGCCAGCTCTTCCTGTGTGAGTCCTTTTAAGACTCTCAGCTCTTTTAGCTTTAAACCGATATCCATACAGATGCCTCCTAAAAATCCGAACATTTCCGGATGCTTTTTGTTGCTTTACATATCGAAGACGCGTCGAAGACACGCCTGATGATTAACCAAAAAGTTTAGAAATATTAAATCAATGTAAAATTAATCTCAAAGTTTAGTATTAATAAACACAAAACAACATTCATTATACAGAAAAATCTTGGTATGTCAATAGATTCTCAATAGATTTTTTCAGGAGAGTGTGGTAATATAGAAACAGTGTTGTGAAGATAAACGAGAGACCAATCAGGGGATTCAAGGAGGAATGAAAAATGGCTGTTTCAGGAAAATATATGGCATATGTAGGTTCCTATTCTTACACAGGAAAAGCGAAGGGCATTACCGTTTATGATGTGGATGTGGAGAAGGGTGTTTTCCATAAGCGCTGTGAGGTGGAAGTGGACAACTCTTCCTATGTAATTGCCTCCAGTGATGGAAAGACGCTTTACTCGATCGCAGATGAGGGTGTTGTGGCATTCCGGATTCTCGAGAACGGAAGTCTTTCCAGATTGAACAGTGCAAAGATCAATGGCATGAGAGGATGTCACCTCTCGACAGATGCCGATGACAAATATATCTTTGTATCTGGCTATCACGATGGAAAGGCGACGGTTCTGCGCCTTGGAAAAGACGGAGCAGTCGGTGAGATCGTGGACGGTGTTTTCCACAAGGGACTTGGAAGCGTTGCGGAGAGAAACTTCCGCCCGCATGTAAGTTGCTGTCGTCGTACTCCGGACAACAAGTTTGTTCTGGCAGTTGACTCCGGTCTGGATCAGGTAAAGATCTACAAGTTTGATGAAAAGGACGAGCATCTGGTACAGGTTGACATGATTCCGTGTGACATGGAGTCTGCACCGCGCTGCTTCCGTTTCAGCTCCGATGGAAAGTTTGCATACCTGCTGTCTGAGCAGAAAAACACGATCGATGTATTCACTTATGAGACGGGGGCTCGTGTGCCGAAGATCGAGAAGATTCAGACGATCGCGACGACCGGAAAGAAGGCAAGCCAGCAGACGGCTGCGTGTGCGCTTAGATTCTCCCCGGATGAGAAGCATATGTTCTGTGGAAATGCCGGAGATGAGACGGTTTCCGTATACAATCGTGATCCGGAGACTGGTCTGCTGACCCAGATCTGCTGTCTGCCGATCAGCGGAGAGTATCCGAAGGATATTGCCGTATTCCCGGATGACAGGCACATCGCCTGCATCAACCATGGAAGTGGCACGATCACGTTCTTCAAGGTGGACTATGAGAAAGGTCTGCTGATTATGAGTGCAAATGAGATCAAGTGCAACGAGCCGAACAGCTGTGCAATCGTCAAAGTCAGCGACTAAGCAATTAAGAGAGACGGCGACTTAAAATTTCAGGTAATTAGGAGTGAAAAGAGAATGGCAGGATCAACATTTGGAACGGTATTCCGTGTTATGACCTGGGGAGAGTCGCATGGAAAGGGCATCGGCGTCACGATTGACGGATGCCCTGCGGGACTTCCGCTGAGCGAGGAGGATATTCAGACGTATCTGAATCGAAGAAAACCGGGGCAGAGCCGTTATACGACAGCGAGACAGGAGAGTGATCTTGTAGAGATCCTGTCCGGCGTCTTCGAGGGAAAGACGACGGGAACTCCGATTGCGATGATGGTGAGAAACACCGATCAGAGGTCCAGAGACTACGGAAATATCATGAATGTATACCGTCCGGGACATGCGGACTTCGGTTTTGATTCCAAGTATGGATTCCGCGATTACCGGGGTGGTGGACGTTCGTCCGGAAGAGAGACGACGGCGCGCGTAGCGGCGGGTGCAGTCGCATGCAAACTGCTTGAGCATTTTGGAATCAAGGTGACAGCGTATGTGAAGAGCATCGGAGAGTTCGAGATCGATCCGGAGCGTTTTGACATTGCGGAGCGCGATCGAAACCCATTAAATATGCCGGACGCAGTCTGTGCAGTCGAGTCGGGGGAGTATCTTGCGCACCTGATCGAACAGCAGGATTCCGCGGGCGGTGTTGTCGAGTGTGTCGCAGATGGAGTTCCGGCGGGAATCGGAGAGCCGGTTTTTGACAAGCTCGATGCCTGCCTTGCGAAGGCGATCATGTCGATCGGGGCAGTCAAGGGATTTGAGATCGGAGATGGATTTGCAGTCGCAAAGATGCGAGGATCTGAGAACAACGATCCGTTCCGGATTGCGGAGGACGGAAGTGTTGAGAAGACATCCAATCATTCTGGTGGAATTTTAGGTGGAATGAGTGATGGAAGCCAGATTGTTCTGCGTGCGGCTTTCAAGCCGACACCGTCAATTTCGAGACAGCAGAATACCGTGAACCGTTCCGGTGAGAACACCGAGATTGAGATTCACGGAAGACACGACCCGGTGATTGTGCCGAGAGCGGTTGTCGTTGTCGAGTGTATGACGGCGCTGACGATTGCGGATCTTCTGCTTCAGGATCGCTGTGCAAAGCTGTGATACATTTCAACTATTAATATTGTTGTATTATTGTTGTTTATTATAATTTTTTTTTTTGGAGGAGACAGGAAAATGAAAATTGCAATGGCAAATGATCACTCAGCAGTGGAAATGAAAAACGAGATCAAGGCATATGTGGAGTCAAAGGGATATGAGGTCATTGACTTCGGAACAAACTCTTCTGAGAGCTGTGATTATCCGGCATACGGAGAGAAAGTTGGACGTGCGGTTGCTTCCGGTGAGGCAAAGTACGGCATTGCAATTTGTGGAACAGGAATCGGAATCGGTATTGCGGCAGGCAAGGTAAACGGTGTGCGTGTCTGCACTTGCAGTGAGCCGTACAGTGCCCGTATGTCAAGAAAGCACAATGACACGAATGTCCTGACCTTCGGTGCCCGCGTGATCGGTGTCGAGATGGCAAAGATGATCGTGGATGAGTGGCTTGACAACGAGTACGAGGGTGGTCGTCACCAGCGTCGTGTCGATATGCTGATGGAGATCGAGAAGAACGCATAAAAGGTGTAAGATGCGCCGTGTTTTTGATTGAAATGACAGATATGACAGATAAAAAAGAGGGAGCCTCGCGGGCGATTGCGAGGCTCCCTCTTTTGTGGATGTCCCCTGCCTTGATTGGAGGGGATATCCACTCTGGATTATAAAAAGTTAGTGGTAAAGGAATTTTGCAGTTGTGGTTTCATGGCCTTCTTTGCATATCTATTTATATAAGCATTAGGCTTTATATAGCTTATGTAAGTGACGGATTTAGAAATCAACTTCCGTTCCATAGTAGGTGCAGGTGAACAATTTCTCCATCTGCTCCGGGGTGATGGATCTCGGGTTTGATCCGGTGCAGGCATCACCGACAGCGTTGACAGCGATTGTTGCAACCTTCTCCTTGAACTCAGCCTCATCGATACCGAACTCTTTCAGAGTGTGCGGGATGTTCAGCTTCGTGTTGTATGCGCTGATCAGATCGCACAGAGCGTTGACCTGAGAGTCCTCGGATACTCCGCCAAGACCGATTCTTCTCGCGATATCGGCATAACGACGCTTTGCCTCCGGCTCATGTGCATTGTACTTGATAACGTATGGCAGATAAATTGCATTTGCACAGCCATGCGGGATGTGTCCGGTTGAGAATGCTGCACCGGTCTTGTGTGCCATCGAGTGAACGATGCCGAGCAGGGCATTGGAGAATGCCTGACCTGCAAGACACTGTGCGTAGTGCATCTGCTCTCTTGCGTCCATGTTGCATTTGTAAGATGCCGGCAGATTGTCTACAACCATCTCGATTGCCTTGATTGCGAGAGCATCGGTGAACGGGGTGTGCAGGGTGGAAACATATGCCTCGATTGCATGGGTCAGAGCATCCATACCGGTGTAAGCAACCTGCTTAACCGGAAGGGAAGCAACGAGATCCGGGTCGAGGATCGCAACATCCGGGGTGATCTCAAAGTCAGCCAGCGGATACTTGATGCCCTTTGCGTAATCGGTGATAACGGAGAAAGCGGTTACCTCGGTTGCAGTTCCGGAAGTAGAAGGAATTGCACAGAAGTGAGCTTTTGTTCTCAGCTTCGGGAAGTTGAACGGAACGATAAGATCTTCAAAGGTCGTATCCGGGTACTCATAGAATGCCCACATTGCCTTTGCGGCATCGATCGGAGAACCACCGCCGATGGCAACGATCCAGTCAGGCTGGAATTCGGTCATTGCCTGTGCGCCTTTCATAACGGTCTCAACGGACGGGTCTGGCTCAACGCCCTCGAAAAACTTAACTTCCATGCCGGCTTCCTTCAGATAAGCCTCAATGCGATCGAGGAATCCGCCCTTTCTCATTGAGTGACCACCGGATACAACGATTGCCTTCTTGCCCTGCAATTTCTTCAGATCTTCAAGTGCGCCTTTACCATAGTACATATCTCTCGGTAATGTAAATCTCATCATAATAACATATCCTCCTATTCTAAGTTCTAAAATGTTATTGGTCTGAGCTCATGTTCCTTGCTTCATTCATCACATCTGTAGTTTCATCACTTCTGATTTCGTTAATATTTTAACGCTAAAAATTCTCAATGTCAAGAGTAAATATAGGAAAAGTGAAAGGAATGTGCAAAAAAAGCGGGCAATCCATAGGAAAAACTGGCAAGATTCCTATAAATGCCCGCGCGAAGTTGATGTAAAGAATGTGAAAATATCTACAATTTCAACAATATCCGACAGCGCTTATCGATGATTTTCCTCATTCCATTCATTTAAACGGAAGAGACCGTTACGGCTTCCGCAGAGAATGATCGTATCATTCTTCTGGAACACATAGTCCGGACGGATGTTGTCAGTCACGGTCTGTCCACTCTCGATTGCAATGATATTTAAGCCGAAGCGGGAGCGCAGGTTGGCCTCGAGGATGCTGACTCCGGCGAGACGGTCGGGAATGACAAGTTTTGAGATGTTGATTTCCTCGCTCAGCTGAATCGAATCAAGAACCCGGCTGTTATCGAGACGGTTTGCAAGGCGAATTGCCATGTCGCGTTCCGGATAAACGACCTTTGCACCGAGTTTTTCAAGAATCTCACCGTGCTCCGGGCTGTTTGCCTTTGCGATGACAGTCGGAACACCGAGACTGACAAGGTTTAGGGTAGTCAAAATTGAGACTTCCATCTGGCTTCCGATGCAGACAACAACGACATCACAGTTCTGAATGCCGGTGTCCATCAGCGTTTTTTTATCAAGGTTTCCGACGACGAGAGCATTCTCGGTCAGTTCTCGTGCCTCACGGACTTTGTCCTCATCGCGGTCAAGAACGAGGAGGTCTGCATCTGCCATCACAAGTTCTGCGGTCAGAGCTGAGCCGAACCGTCCAAGACCGATGATTCCGTAAGAGGTTTTTTCTGGTTTATGTTTTCCAAAGATCATGAATAAAAGTCCTCCATAGGACAGGCAGAAAGTTTTTTGCTTTTACCTGTCAACCGATTGAAATATTGCCTTCCGGGTAGCGGACGCGTTCTCCGAGCGAGTAATGCCAGATGGAGAAGATCGTCAGCGGACCGAGGCGACCGATGTACATGACAAGGATGCACAGCAGTTTGGAAGCGGTGCACAGTTGCGTCGTGATTCCGGTGGAGAGTCCGACGGTACCGAACGCACTCACGGACTCAAAGAGAAGATCGATGAGCGGAATCTGCGGTTCTAAAATTGAGAGCAGATAGGTACAGACGAAGACAATGCTTCCGCCGAGAATTGTGATGACGGAGGCTTTGCGGAATGCACCCTTCGGGATTGCATAGTGAAAGGCTTTCTCTGTGTGGTTCGTTGCTGCTGATTTTATTCCCTGGATCAGGACGAAAAACGTGCTCGTCTTGATACCGCCGGCAGTCGAACCCGGCGATGCGCCGATGAACATCAGCGCCATCATCACGAGGAGTCCCGGCGTGTGGAAATCTCCGAGCGGATAGGTGGAAAATCCTGCGGTTCTCGCGGAGACGCTGTGGAAAAATGCGACGAGCCAGGAGAAATCCTCTGTCATTTTTAAGAGAATCATGCCCCCGAATGTCAGAAAAAAGCTGACAGAGAGGACAACGCGGGTGTGCATCGACATTTTGCTCCAGTGAAGCCGTGTCTGCACGAGCTCACAGATCACAAGGAAGCCGATGCCTCCAAAAAAGATCAGTGCACAGGTTACAAGATTCAGAAATACATCGTCCCGATAAGGAATCAGATTCTGCATTCCGCCTAAGATATCAAAACCGGAGTTGTTGAAGGCGGCAATCGAGTGGAAGATACTGATTCCGATTGCCTTGAGCGGGGGATAATTTCGTGAAAATACAAAAAAACTGAGTACAGCACCAACCGATTCAATGAGAATGGTGGTAAAAAACACAGCGCGAATAAAGCGGATCATTCCTTTTCCGGAATCGAGGTTCATCGCCTCGCGGATCAGGGTGCGTCCCTTTAAGTTGATTTTACGTCCGATCGCAAGGATGATTCCGGCACCGATCGCTGTGACGCCGAGACCGCCGACCTGAATCATGACCGCAAGGAAAAACTGACCGAGTGGGGTAAAGGTGTCACCCGCATCGACTGCGATCAGTCCGGTGACGCAGATTGCACTTGTCGCGGTGTAGAGGGCATCGATATAGTGCAGATGGACACCGGTTTTCAGACTGCACGGCAACATCAGCAGACCGGAGCCTATCAGAATCGCAATGGCAAATCCAAGCGAAATGATTCTGACGGGAGTGGTGCGCTTGAGCATTCGGATTAAAAAATCCATAATTACGACTCCTTATGAAATTGTTATCAGAATGATTTCCCGAAGTCAAGTGGGAAGGTGACTTCGGGAAGATTTTTCTGAAAATCAAAAATGAATTACGGTAAAAAATTATAGTAAAGCATTACAGTAAAAATTACAGCAAGATGATGTTGTGCTCGCGGCAGGTCTTGCGCATCTCTTCCGGCCACAGACTTGCCTGTACCTCGCCGACATGGGCGCGGTCGAGAAGAAGCATGCACAGACGGGACTGACCGATACCACCGCCGATCGTGCACGGAAGCTCACCATTTAACAGCATCTTGTGGTACGGAAGCTCACGGCGCTCCTCACAGCCGGCTTTCTTTAACTGCTCTGCGAGAGATTTTTCGTCAACACGGATTCCCATGCTGGAGATCTCAAGTGCGCAGTTTAAGTGCTCGTACCAGAACAGGATGTCACCGTTTAACTGCCAGTCATCATAGTCCGGGGCACGTCCGTCATGAGGCTCGCCACATTTCAGTTTGTCACCGATCTTCATCAGAAATACACAGCCGTATTTCTCGGTGATCAGGTTCTCGCGCTCCTTCGGGGTCTTGTCCGGATAAAGCTCCTCAAGTTCCTCGGAGGTGATGAAGGTGATGTCGTTCGGAAGCTCTTTTACTGCCTGCGGGTACTTGTACCACACCTCATGTTGCATGTGCTTGATGATCTTGAAGATTGTGCGAACAGTCTCCTCAAGTGTCTCGATCGTGCGCTCTTCGCGGGTGATAACGCGCTCCCAGTCCCACTGGTCGACGTAGCAGGAGTGCAGGTTGTCAAGCTCCTCGTCACGGCGGATTGCGTTCATGTTCGTGTAGAGACCTTCACCTGGCTGGAAGCCATACTCTTTGAGTGCCATACGCTTCCATTTTGCAAGGGAGTGAACAACCTCAACCGTCTGTCCTGGGATACCGGCGATGTCAAAAGAAACCGGACGCTCCACACCGTTTAAGTTGTCGTTTAAACCGCTCTCGCGGGTGACGAACAGCGGTGCAGAGATACGCTCGAGATGCATCTCGCGTCCGAATTCTTTCTGAAAGGTGTCGCGGATGTATTTGATTGCCTCCTGGGTTTCCCGAACACTCAGGTGCGGGTCATAGTTTTCTGGAATAATCAGTGCCATAGGGGTTCCTCCAAATCAATGAGTCGTTTGCAGCTGAGAAAAGTTGCGTCAAGTCGTTGCGTTGCATGTGTGGACTTGAACCAAAACTTAAAACAGTTACTATTCCTTATGGTATCATTTTGCAGGAATCTGCACAAGAGAAAATTTCAGCTAATGCTCCCTCAGCGCAAGAATTCCGTGCAAACGCGCTCTCGCTCCGGGTTCGGCGTAGCAGTGCATAAGACCGCAAAGTACGCGGTCTAAACACTGACGCCTCACACGGGTTTGCCCTGGAACTTCTTCGCCTCGGGAGCCGAAATGTAGATATTTCAAGCCAACGCTTGCTAAGACTTGGCGCGTGATTCTGGTCAGCTTTGCTGACATCTTCCAATCAGAATTACAGCGCATCCACTCTGAGTTATATATGGTTGATGAATTACCACGTCTGAAGTCTCCGTTTCCTACGCCATCAGGCGTGGTTTCCAAAAGACTACGATAAGTGGCTTATGGCTATTCACAAAGCCCTATCCCAGTGGGATTACTTTTAAGCGACAGTTTGACGAAAAGCGCATTTTTTTCGTCGCTGTCGCTTTTCTTTTGATTTGCTAAATGAATTTTTTGCTTGTAATTGTTTTTGACGATTCTTTTTTTGATTCTCATAATCAGGATGAAGAATGATGAAAACATTCTCAAAACAAGGCAGACTTTCCCCATCAAAGGCTTGTGGATATGCTTTTCTCAGGATATTCGCAGATCCATTTAAATCGGAGTTGATGATCGTACCATTTGGGGTTTTATAAAGACCACGAAATCCATCCTTTTTATACATTCCGGCATAGTGAGTCGGTTTTCGTTTACCAGAAAATGTATATTTCGTGGAATCTTCTTTTCGGTACACCGGGATTGGATCATGATCAGGAAAACTTGCCTTTGAGGTATAGCTTTCTTCCTGTTCGATGCAACGAATCCCGTTCCATTCGCAAAGATACTGAATGATTTCGCGAAGTTTGGTAATTGGTAACTGTACAAACTCCTGATTATTTTGATGACCGATCCCAGAATTCTGCTTCCAGTATTTATTCACACCCATAACAACGGTGTCGATACGGTTTTCTACGCACCATGTCACAAAGTGTTTTGCACATTTATGCAGATAATCAGAGACCTGATCGTTTCGTCGGTTTGTAATTGCATAATAGGTTTCATCTGGTATAAATTTTTTTCCTGTTTGAAGGGTCTGTTCACTTACAAGTTTCGCAATGGTTTTGTTGTACCATTGATTTGATGCTTTAGCTGGTCCACCTTTATATAAAAGAGATGCTATGCCACAATTATTCGTAACTGCCATGAGATTATCGACACCAAAGTCAATTGCACAGATTCGATGAGATTCTTTTGAATGTTCAGGAAGATCTTTTTCGACTTCAAATTGGAAAGTCAAACGATAACGTCCATTTTCCGGTATAATGCATGCTTGCTTAAGTCTTGCATCCGGAATCGGAAATCCGATACATACAGGCATCTCTTTTATGAATGGGAATTCTGCATACCATTTGCCGTTTCGTAATTTAATGATACAGTCTTGATTAGAAACAGTTGCTGTGGTATGTCCGCCTTTTTTCTTATAACCAGGAAGTTTTGGCTTCCCGGTAAAGGCGGAGGGATCTTTTGCGTAGGCATGACAGGAGGCATAAAAGGTCTTCATATCTCGAACTGCCTGTTTTAAAACATATTGTGCGGTCTGACGCGGAAGTCCCTTTGCATAATAATCTGGATTTTTTGTATATTTCATGACAGAATCCAAAAAGGAATAGCCAAGAAAATGGTTTTCCTTTGTCGGAACAGGGACAGGACGTTTCATTTGTGAGATGGTATCAAGAATTTCCTTCATGACTTCCTGTTCGTTAGCTGACCAATTTGTAGCAGGTTTGGAGACCGCCGTTAATACCTGACGCTGACGAAAACGAATTGCATTGCTTAAATGATTTGCAAGACGTGTTACCGTTTCCGCATAGTTAAATAAGGGATGATTTTGAGTGATACAAACAGTTATTGTTCTCATATATCCCATATCGGTTGCCTCCTTTCCTTTTGAATAAAAATACATTGTAACTACTTAATATTACATGATATAATTATATCATATTATGCGATCAGTTGCAACGAGAAATAAGAACATATGTTTTTGAAACAGGATGGTTATTATGTGAACAGGCATAGCTGCTTTTTATTGCGCTACCATTTAGTCTTAGTCACAAAATATCGGCATCCCGTGATTCGCGGACAATTAGAAACTGCCCTTGGAAATTATACGGAAACCTATTTTAAGGATCGTAATCTTACGATTCAGGCATTTGAATGCATGCCAGATCATATTCATATTTTGTTTGATGCAAAACCAAATTTAAATCTTGCAGAATTTGTAAATGCATTTAAATCTGCATCTTCTCGAAACATTAGAAAACAGTTTTCTGAGGAACTGAAACCTTATTACTGGAAACCCTATTTTTGGAGTTTGAGTTATTTTATCGGGACTGTCAGTGACCGAACAAGTACTGCGGTAAAGGAATATATTAAGAATCAAAAAAATGAATGATCTAAAATTTTAAAATCATTACGCATTCACCCACGTCTGATCCAGTTGGTCAGGCGTGGTACTCTGCGATTTTGATAGAAATAGGCAGGCAAATAAAGAAAAGAATGTGCCTTGGCACATTCTCGCGCCGAGGCGCGGTTGCTTCGGCAACCATCTACTCCTGCGCCGAGTGCGCTTCTTGCGGAGCATTTTTTATATGATAGGACGCAATTTCCTATCATATAAAAAAATAGGCAACCGTGATAAAAATCGCAGTTACCTATTTTATGAAGCAATTAAAAAATCCCCTTGGATTAAATGAGTGTGTTACATCAGATGCAGTTTTCTGCACAGGCGGACGATTCGCATTCCGAACGGCATGTCGCGGAGTTCGTCTTCGGTGACGGAGCGGGTCAGGATGATCATCAGTCCGTAGATGACCATAGCGACCGGAACTGCGACGAGGAAACCGAGGCGGTAGCTGTGAGTCACGGCGCGGATTCCAACGTAAACTCCCCATGCACAGGCACCCATGACGGCGGAGGAGAGCAGAGGAAGCAGGAAGGTCGTGCGGATCTCCTGATGGTAACGCAGTCTCTTGCCGATCGAGATCCAGTTCAGGATGCAGACGACAAGAGCGAAGGTGACATTTCCGATTACAAGTCCGTATACACCGAGATTCAGATGCTCAATCATCACATAGACGAGAGCGATGTGGATCACGAGTGAGATTGCAGAGTGAGTGACGGATTTGCGCATCAGGTCAATTCCCTGAAGA
The DNA here is from genome assembly GCF_983179755.1 of Brotaphodocola sp. Lineage (NCBI taxonomy): Bacteria > Bacillati > Bacillota > Clostridia > Lachnospirales > Lachnospiraceae > Brotaphodocola > Brotaphodocola sp. The sequence goes on from NZ_CFAHBC010000002.1 coordinate 48,723, forward strand.
ACTGCGTTTGTGACAGTTGACAGGGAGAAGAAGACGACGGCAGGTGCGCCGATCATCATTAGCTGTGCAGTCAGTTCTCTGCTGTCACCGAAGATGATCTGCATGATCGGAGCGGAGAGAACACCCATGCCGACGCTACAAGGAATTGCGATCAGCATATTGAACTTGACGGTCAGACCAATCTTGTACTTGACTTCGCGGTGCTTTCTCTGGGTGCTGGAGTGGACAATGCTCGGGATCATCGAGGTTCCGAGAGCGGAGGCGATTGCGACCGGCACATTGGAGAGAAGGCGGTACTTGTTGCTGTAAATGCCAAACAAAGTTGCGCGTTCTTTCTCGGTCAGTCCCTTTGCGCTCATCAGGTTTCCGAACATCGCATTGTCGACGGTTCCGCTGAGCTGGTATACAAACTGGCTGAGGATGATCGGTGTCAGCGTCATGAAGAGGGCAACGTAAATCGTTTTCCATGTCTCAACCGGGACACTCTGTGGCTGAGAGAGACGTCTCTTGTGTCTCTTCTGGTAGCGCACCATCAGGATTGTCAGGAAGACGAAGGCAGAGAGTGCTCCGCAGAGTGTTCCGAGCGTTCCGCCGGCTGCGCTGTAAGAGCCTACGTTGTCACGACTTGCAAACCACACGGTAAAGGTGTAGGAGGCACCGATGCTGACGCACGCGTTGACGATCTGCTCGATGACCTGAGAGATCGAGGTCGGAACCATGTCTCCGAGACCCTGAAAGTATCCGCGGATAACGCCCATGATCGAGAAGACGAGAATCGTCGGAGCCATTACTTTTAATGGGAGGGCACTGTTCGGGCTCTTGAAGACGGTCGAGGTGATCGCATCTGCACCGAAGAACAGAATCATCGTCATGATTCCACCGGCGATTGCGCCGAAGATCAGTCCACTCTTGAAGACTCGTTTGGCATCCTGATACTGACCGCGCACTCGTCTTGCTGCGATCAGTTTGGAGACCGCCAAAGGCAGGCTGTACGAGGAGAGAATCAGACCGATGTTGTAGATTTCGTAGGCAGTGCTGTAATAGCCATTTCCGTCACCGCCCAGAATGCGGGTCATCGGGATTCGGTACAGCAGTCCGATGAAACGGACAATGATTCCGGCTACTGCCAGAATACTTCCCTGCACCAGAAATCCGGCATTTCCGCCGGAGGCTGATTTTTTTGCTTTTTCATTCATAGTTAAAAAATCTCCTGGTAAATTTTTGAGATCAAGTCAACGCTTGCGGAGACTTGGCGCATGATTCTGGTCAGCTTTGCTGACATCTTCCCATCAAAATCACTGCGCATCCACTCAGAGTTATAATATTTTTGCTATTCCATAGTATAACGCATTTGTGGAGGAGACACAACCAGATTGAAGATCGATTCCTCGCAAACATGGCAATCTGTCCGAGGATGTGATAAAATGTTTCTGTACACGGGTGAGGGATTTTTTTAACTGAAAATACAGTAGGATACCGTGGTGGGAGAAGTGAGAGCAAATTGAGCGAGAACGGATTTGTCTGAAAGAAACAAAAACAGAAATAATCGGAGTTTGCGATAGGAGAGGAGAAAACATTATGCTGAAAAAAATTGGATTTATCGGAACCGGAATTATGGGAAAGGGAATGATCCGCAACCTGATGAAGGCCGGATTTGAGGTTGCTGTATACAATCGCACGAAGGCGAAGGCAGATGATATTGTCGCAGAGGGCGCTGAGTGGAGAGATTCTGTGAAAGAGTGCGTCGCTGACCGCGATGTCGTGATTTCGATTGTCGGCTACCCGAAGGATGTCGAGGAGACGTATTTTGGCGAGAATGGTGTGATTGCAAATGCAAAGAAGGGAGCTTACGTCATTGACATGACGACGAGCAGTCCGAAACTGGCAGTTCAGATTCATGAGAAGGCGAAGGAAGCAGGACTTCACGGCTTGGATGCACCGGTGACCGGCGGAGATTCTGGAGCGAAGGCGGGAACACTGACGATCCTTGTGGGCGGAAATCAGGAGGATTTTGAGGCTTGTCGTCCGATCTTTGAGGCGATGGGAAAGAATATTAATTATGAAGGAAAAGCTGGAAATGGTCAGCATACGAAGATGTGCAACCAGATTGCAATCGCAGGTGCAATCTCCGGCGCGTGTGAGGCAGTTGCCTACGCGAAGGCGGTCGGACTCGATACGAAGACAATGCTTGATTCGATCTCGACCGGGGCAGCGGGAAGTGCACAGATGAGCAACGTCGTTCCGAGAGCGTTGAAGGGGGATTTCAATCCGGGATTTTTTGTGAAGCATTTCATCAAGGACATGAAGCTCGCAGACGGGGAGGCAAAAGACGCGGATCTTCATCTTGGCATGCTCGAGTATGTGCTTGGCATGTATGAGGAGATGGAGAAGGACGGAATGGGAGATTTGGGAACTCAGGCACTCCTTAAGTATTATGAAAAATAAGTAATTGTACATAAATAAGAAGATTGATATGACGACAGGGAAGGACAATAGAGATAGTGAAAAAGGAACATCGGCCTAAGCGCCAGAGTGTCTGGATGCTTCAGACGAAACGGGCGGATTTTAACGGGATTGCGTCAAGGTTTCATATCAGCCCGGTGACGGCACGGATTATCCGAAATCGAAATGTGGAGGGGGAGGAGGAGATTCGCAGGTATTTATACGGGACTCTTGACGATCTCTACAATCCCCATCTGATGAAAGGGATGAATCTCGCGACCGGGATTATGGAGAAGAAAATCCGCGCGGGCGTGCATATCCGGATTGTTGGAGACTATGACATTGATGGAGTTTGCTCGACGTATCTTCTCTATAAGGGAATCTCGCGTTGTGGCGGTCATGTGGATTACCAGATTCCGGAGAGAATCAAGGATGGATACGGGATCAATGAACAGATTATTGAGAAGGCGAAGGCGGATGGGGTGGACACGATCATCACCTGCGACAATGGAATCTCTGCGATTAGTCAGATTGAGCGTGCAAAGGAGCTTGGAATGACGGTGATTGTGACGGATCATCATGAGGTTGTCCGAGGCGAGAAGGGGGAGCAGTGTCTTCCACCTGCGGATGCAGTCGTGAACCCGAAACAGGATGATTGTCCTTATCCGTTCCCGGAGATCTGTGGTGGTGTTGTCGCTTACAAGTTCGTGCAGGTGCTCTATGAGCGATTTGGAATTGCGTGTCAGGAGTGGCTTGATATGCTTGAATTTGCGGGGATTGCAACAGTCGGAGATGTAATGAAACTCCAGGATGAGAACCGCATTCTTGTGCGGCTTGGACTCAAACAGATCGCAAAGACAAAGAGTGCAGGTCTGCGCGCGCTTGTCGAAGCCTGTGGGCTCGATATTACGTCATTGACGGCATACCACATTGGTTTTGTAATTGGTCCGTGTCTGAATGCGAGTGGTCGTCTTCAGACTGCAAAGCTCGCACTTGAGCTTCTGCTCTGCGAGGATTATGTCCGTGCAGGACGGATGGCAGAGGAGCTTCGCGAACTCAATGAAGAGCGAAAAGAGATGACACGGGATGGAGTGGAGCTGGCGCTTGATCAGGTGGAGGAGCACTATGCGAATGATGCGGTTCTTGTGATTTTTCTTCCAGACTGCCATGAGTCTCTGGCGGGAATTATCGCCGGTCGAGTCAGGGAAGCATGGAACCGTCCGACGCTTGTGCTCACACGGAGTGAGGGATGCGTCAAAGGTTCCGGTCGCTCGATTGAGGCGTATCACATGTATCAGGGACTCTGTGGGGTCAAGGATCTGTTGCTGAAGTTTGGCGGTCATCCGATGGCGGCAGGATTTTCACTGAGGGAGGAGGATGTCGACGAGTTCCGTCGCAGACTCAATGAGCAGGCGAACTTAAAACCCGCAGATTTTATCCCGAAAATCTGGATCGACGTGCCCCTTCCGCTTGAGTATGTCTCAGAACCGCTGATTCAGGAACTCGGGAAATTGGAGCCTTTTGGAAATGGAAATGAGAAACCTCAGTTCGCCCAGAAAGACCTGATGATTCGGAGTGTGCGTGTTCTCGGGAAAAATCGGAATGCGGTGAAAATGATGCTTGTGACTCCGCAGGGACTGCCGATGGATGGAATGTTGTTCACCGAGGGCGATCGGTTCTTAGAGGAACTTGGTGACCGGCGCACAATCGATGTGATCTATTACCCGGATATCAATGAGTATAACGGAAGAAGAAGTCTGCAAATTATGATAAAAGAATATAAGATTCACTAATTTGTTTTATTCACCGTGGACTTAACAAATAAAAATGATCTGTCATGCACGGGAATGCGTACTTGACAGGTCATTTTTTGCGTACTATAATCGGGATTAATAATTCTGACAATAATAAAAAATCAGGTTACCGTACACGGGTAGGCATTTCCTGAACTGAAAACGCCGTATGATATCGTGGCGGTAGCAGATTTTGCCGATTTGGAATGCGAAGCATCGGCAAGATCCGTTGCTGTTTGCACAATGCGTGAACAGTAACAAAATAGGTGCAGAATACAGAGAGGAGAATTGCCATGGTAAACGAAGTGATGAAATTCATTACGGAACATGACCCGGAAGTGGGAGCTGCTATTGAAAAAGAAGCAATGCGTCAGAGAGGAAATCTTGAGCTGATCGCATCAGAGAACATCGTCTCAGAGCCGGTTATGATGGCAATGGGAAGCGTGCTGACGAACAAGTATGCAGAGGGATATCCGGGAAAGCGTTATTACGGTGGATGTCAGAATGTGGATGTGATCGAGTCCATCGCGATTGAGCGTGCAAAGAAGCTGTTCGGCTGTGATTATGCCAATGTTCAGCCACATTCCGGTGCGCAGGCAAACATGGCAGTCTTTCTGGCAATGTTAAAACCGGGCGACACGGTTATGGGTATGAACCTGAGTGATGGTGGTCATCTGACTCACGGAAGCCCAGTTAACTTCTCCGGTCTGTATTTCCACATTGTTCCTTACGGAGTAGATGACAACGGATTTATCGACTATGACAAGCTCGAAGAGATCGCAATGGAGGCAAAGCCGAAGCTGATCGTTGCAGGTGCAAGTGCTTATGCGAGAACGATTGATTTCAAGCGTTTCCGCGAGGTTGCAGATAAGGTTGGCGCTTACCTCATGGTAGATATGGCTCATATCGCTGGTCTTGTTGCAGCAGGAGAGCATCCGAGCCCGATCCCGTATGCAGATGTTGTGACGACCACGACTCACAAAACTCTGCGTGGACCGAGAGGTGGACTGATCCTGGCAAACAAGGAAGCTGCAGAGAAGTTCAACTTTAACAAGGCAATCTTCCCGGGAACCCAGGGTGGCCCGCTTGAGCATGTGATTGCAGCAAAGGCAATCTGTCTCGGTGAGGCACTGAAGCCGGAATTCAAGGAGTACCAGAAGCAGGTGAAGAAGAATGCGGCAGCTTTAGCTGATGCCCTTCAGAAGCAGGGCTTTAAGGTTCTGACCGGTGGTACAGACAACCATCTGATGCTGCTTGACCTGCGCGGAATGGAAGTTTCCGGAAAGGAACTCCAGAATCGTTGTGATGAGGTTTACATCACTCTGAACAAGAACACCGTTCCGAATGAGCCGAGAAGCCCGTTCGTTACCTCCGGTGTCCGCATCGGTACCCCGGCAATCACAACCCGTGGTCTGAAGGAAGAGGATATGCCGAAGATCGCAGAGTGCATCTGGCTGGCAGCAACCGATTTCGAGAACAAGGCAGATTATATCCGTGCCGAAGTCACCAAGCTGTGCGAGAAGTACCCGATTTACGAGTAGAATCATTATAGTTTGTGCAACGCATGAACGGTAATGTAAATTCGTTAATAAAATCGAATTGAATACGAAGAAATAAAGATAAGGGGAGATGTCCGTGAGGATGTCTCCCTGTTTTTATTTTTATATGATAGGAAATTGTGTCCTATCATACAAAAATGCTCCGAGAGAATGTGCCAAGGCATATTCTCTTTATAGAAAAATGTTCTGCAAGGGCATAATACATATTGAAAATGGGGGATTTTACAAAAACAGCCAGAGATCTTAAAAACTTTACACAAATTTTACATATAGGCTTGCTGTATTTTACAAATCAGTTATATGATGATACATAAGTGAGAAAACGAAGCTATTACAATTCTATTGGTTTTAAAATGTGGGATTGGGATATGGACATATAAATGGTGAGCGCGAGATGGAGGAAAAAAAGAGATGATTTATCTTGTGGAGGATGACAACAGTATCCGGGAGCTTGTGATTTACACACTTCAGACAACCGGATTTGAGGCGAAGGGTTTTGCATGTGCGAAGGATTTCTGGAATGAGATGAAAAAGGAGGAGCCGTCTCTGGTGCTTCTCGACATTATGCTGCCGGATGAGGACGGTCTTTCGATTTTGAGAAAACTTCGGGATTCCGGTCATACCTCGAGACTGCCGGTGATCATGCTGACGGCAAAAGGAACGGAGTATGACAAGGTGATCGGACTTGACAGTGGAGCAGATGACTATATTCCGAAACCGTTTGGAATGATGGAACTGATCTCGAGAGTCAAGGCACTTCTTCGCCGGACAGAGCCGGAGCGCAGGGCTGGAATCCGCACGCTCGGTTCGATTGCCGTCAACTTGGATAAGCATACCGTAACAGTAAATGGAGATCCGGTTGCTCTGACTTACAAGGAGTTTGAATTGCTCTGCTATCTGATGGAAAATGAGGGGATTGTACTGACGAGAGATCAGCTTCTCTCTAAAATCTGGGGATATGATTTTGACGGGGAGACGCGCATGGTGGATGTCCATATCCGGACGCTCCGTCAGAAACTTGGAGGTGCCAGTGGCTATATCGAAACGATTCGCGGAGTGGGATATAAGATGGAGGAGATTTCATGAAAAAGCGAATTTTCAGGAGTATCTGTGTTGTAGCCCTCTTCTCGATGCTGATTGCTACATGGACGGCGACATCGATTATCGGTCAGGAGACAAACCGGAAGACTCACGAGGATGTAAGGCGGGAAGTCCATTATCTGGCGGCAGGATTGGAGGAAGATGGATCGAAATACCTGAATGAACTTGAAAAACTGGAAAAAACGAATCCGGCAGATCCGGATAATCGAATCAGCCGAATCACCTGGATCACAAAGGATGGAACCGTGATCTATGACAGCTATACCTCCCCCTCTTCCCTGCCGAATCACGCAGATCGACCGGAAGTGAAGGAAGCGCTGGAGAAGGGCGAGGGGGAGACATTTCGTGTTTCCGATACGCTTGCAGAACAGACATATTATTATGCAAAGCGACTCAGCAATGGAACGGTTATCCGTGTGGCAAGCACAACGCGCACGGATCTTGCGAGTGTGATCCATACCGTTCCGGCAATGCTTGTGATGGCGGGAGTCATTTTTGCGATTACGATGGCTCTTGCGGATGCACAGACAAAGCGGATTGTCAAACCGATCAATGAATTAGATCCGGATAATCCGCAGACGGATCAGGTTTATGAAGAACTATATCCTCTTGTGAGAAGTCTTCAGAAACAGAAACTGACGATTCAGCAACAGATGCAGACACTCAGGAAAAAACAGGAGGAGTTCACAGCGATTACGGAAAATATGAAAGAGGGATTTATTGTTGTAGACAGCAAGGCAAATGTGATTTCGTACAATAGCAGTGCGGTGAGAATTCTCGGTGTGGATATCGAGAGCATGGAACATTCGGAAAATGGACAGGAGCATCGAAATGTGCTCAGCTTTAACCGCTCTGCAAGTTTTCGTGAGGTGGTAAATGATGCCCTGAATGGGGAGCGTGGTCAACAGAATCTGGAATTGAACGGGCGGTATTATCAGTTGATTGCGAGTCCGGTTGTGGAGTCGGGGGACAAGAGGGGAGCCGTTGTTGTGATCCTCGATGTGACGGAACAGCAGAATCGTGAGGAACTGCGCCGGGAGTTCACAGCAAATGTATCACACGAGCTCAAGACTCCGTTGACTTCAATCTCGGGATATGCGGAGATTATGAAGGATGGACTTGTGCGTCCGGAAGATATGGGAAGATTCTCAGAGAAGATATACTCGGAGGCACAGCGCCTGATTACGCTTGTCGGGGATATCATCAAATTGTCGCGTCTCGATGAGGAGAAAGTGGAGATTGAGAAGACGGATGTGGATCTGTGTCAGATTGCAGCGGGAGTCGTAACTCGCTTAAAGGAGACGGCGCACACCGCAGGAATTGAGATCTCACTTACCGCAAAACCGGCTGTTGTGAACGGGGCATCACAGATTCTTGATGAGATGATTTTCAATCTCTGTGAAAATGCAATCAAATACAATCGCCCACATGGAAGAGTGGATGTCGTTGTGGATGAAATCAACCATCATCCGACTGTGATCGTCAAGGATACGGGAATTGGAATAGCGGAGAAAGATCAGGATCGGATCTTTGAGCGTTTCTATCGAGTGGATAAGAGCCACTCCCGCCAGATTGGTGGAACAGGACTCGGACTTTCGATTGTAAAGCACGGGGCAATCTACCACAAGGCGAAGGTGGAGATGGATAGTAAGGTTGGAGTTGGAACGACGATTAGAATTGTGTTTCCGTGAGTTTTTCTAAAAGAATATGACGAGCATAAATGGTATAAAAAGTATAAAGAGTATAATGGGGGCGCCGACGATGAGTAAAGTCCTGCAAATTCGTTCGCACTCCGGGTTCAACGTAGCGGTGCATAAGATCGCAAAATATGCGATCTAAACACCGACGTTTCACACGGGTTTGCAGCGACTTTCTCACCGCTGGCGCCCTGCACCATTCAACAACATATCCGATGTAGCTGGCATCCTGTTTTTGATGTGAAATAAAAGCGTGCAATATGCTCTAAAGTATACTTCGTGTGGGTAGCTGTGTGATAGCGGAGAAATGGTTTGGAGTTTCCTGCTCCGAAACTCCGAGAATTCCGCCAAATATTTCGGAGCCCTTACAGCTCGCAGTTACCTACGGTACGCGGGAACGGGATCACGTCTCTGATGTTGCCCATTCCGGTCAGGTACATCACGCATCTCTCAAATCCCAGTCCGAAACCGGAGTGACGGGTGGAACCGAACTTGCGCAGATCCAGATAAAACTGGTAGTCCTCCTGCTTGAGTCCGAGCTCGTTCATGCGGGCAAGCAGTTTCTCGTAATCGTCCTCACGCTGGCTTCCTCCGATGATCTCGCCGATACCCGGTACGAGGCAGTCCATAGCGGCAACCGTCTTGTTGTCCGGATTCATCTTCATGTAGAAGGCCTTGATCTCCTTCGGATAGTCGGTTACGAATACCGGGCGCTTGTAGATCTCCTCGGTCAGGTAACGCTCATGCTCGGTCTGAAGATCGCATCCCCAGGATACCTTGTAATCAAACTTATCATTGTGTTTCTCAAGAATCTCAATTGCCTCGGTGTAGGTCACATGACCGAACTCAGAGTTCAGCACACCATTTAAGCGCTCTAAGAGTCCCTTGTCAACGAACTGGTTGAAGAAATTCATCTCCTCCGGTGCGTTCTCGAGAACGTAACGGATCACATACTTGAGCATGCTCTCAGCAAGGTTCATATCGTCCTGAAGATCAGCGAATGCGATCTCCGGCTCGATCATCCAGAACTCAGCTGCATGACGGGTTGTGTTGGAATTCTCTGCGCGGAAGGTCGGTCCGAAGGTGTAAACATTGCGGAATGCCATTGCATAAGTCTCGACGTTCAGCTGTCCGCTTACGGTCAGGTTCGTTGGTTTTCCGAAGAAATCCTTGGAGAAGTCGACAGAGCCGTCCTCGTTCTTCGGGATGTCGTTCAAATCCATCGTTGTAACCTGGAACATCTCACCTGCGCCCTCGCAGTCACTTCCGGTGATCAGCGGAGTGTGAACGTAAACGAAACCGCGCTCCTGGAAGAACTGGTGAATTGCATAAGCGATCAGGGAGCGAACACGGAATACAGCCTGGAAGGTGTTGGTGCGTGCTCTTAAATGCGGGATTGTGCGGAGGTACTCTAAGGTGTGACGTTTTTTCTGAAGCGGATACTCCGGAGCAGATGCGCCCTCGACGAGAATCTCAGTTGCCTGGATCTCAAACGGCTGTTTTGCCTGCGGGGTAGCGACAAGCGTACCCTTTACAATGATTGCAGCGCCAACGTTGAGCTTGCTGATCTCGCTGAAATTTGCCATTGTGTCGTGGTAAACAACCTGAAGAGTCTCAAAATAGCTTCCGTCGCTGACAACAATAAATCCAAATGCCTTGGAATCACGGACACTGCGCACCCATCCGCCGATGGTGATCTCCTTGTCCATGTAGGTTTCTCTGTTTCGGTAAAGTTCCCGAACCGTAACTAAATTCATGATAAATCTTTCGCTAAAAAAATAAAACTTTTTAGCTTTTCCTTTCTTAAAAAATTTTTCAGCCTATCTAAGAGTATACTTTATTTTTTTCTGTGATTCAAGGGAAAAGCCATGTTTTTGTGGGTGGAATTCCGAAAAATGAAAATATTCAGAGGCGGAATAAGCACTTAAAAAATGAAATCGGAAGGACTCAGGTCTTGTGGTTAATATAAGAAAAAACACTATATATAGACAAAAAAGTTTTGAACCCGAAAAATGTCGGAAAATGCACAAAAAACTCACAAATTAATTTCAATATTTGTTCACTATTTGAGAGATGTGTGGTATAATAAAAATCACCAAGAAAATACACAGCGAGGTGATAGCGTGATTAAGAAAGAGATGATCGCCATGCTTTTGGCGGGAGGACAGGGAAGCCGTCTTGGCGTGCTGACACAGAAGGTAGCAAAGCCGGCGGTTTCATTTGGAGGTAAATATCGGATCATTGATTTCCCACTCAGCAACTGTATCAACTCCGGAGTTGACACGGTTGGAGTTTTGACGCAGTATCAGCCATTGAGGCTGAATGCACATATCGGAATTGGTATTCCGTGGGATCTGGACCGCAATGTAGGTGGTGTAACCATTTTGCCGCCATATGAGCGCAGTAAGGGAAGCGATTGGTATACCGGAACTGCAAATGCAATTTTCCAGAACCTGGAGTATATGGAATCCTACAATCCGGACTATGTTCTGATTCTTTCCGGTGACCATATCTACAAGATGGATTACGAGGTAATGCTGGAGTATCACAAGGCAAACAATGCGGATGTGACGATTGCAGCGATGCCGGTTCCGATTGAGGAGGCAAGCCGTTTCGGTATTGTTATTACTGATGACAACAACCGGATTACAGAGTTCGAGGAGAAACCTGCAAATCCGAGAAGCAATCTTGCAAGTATGGGTATTTACATATTCAGTTGGCCGGCATTGAAGGAGGCTCTGCTCAGCCTGGCTGATGTACCTGGCTGTGATTTTGGAAAACATGTGATTCCTTACTGCTTCGATAAGGGTGAGAGAATCTTCGCTTATGAGTACAATGGATACTGGAAGGATGTCGGTACTCTCGGTTCTTACTGGGAGGCAAATATGGAGTTGATCGACATCATTCCGGAATTCAACCTGTATGAGGAGTACTGGAAGATCTACACGAAGAGTGATATCATTCCTCCTCAGTATGTAGCACCGGATGCAATCATTGAGAGAAGCATCATCGGAGAGGGAACAGAGATTCACGGCTCTGTTTACAATTCCGTAATCGGTGCAGGTGTCACGATTGAGCCGGGCGCAGTCGTTCGGGATTCCATCGTGATGCGAGACAGTGTGGTGAAGGCTGGAGCGAATGTCAACAAGGCAATCCTCGCGGAGGATACTGAGGTCGGCGAGGGCGCAGAACTGGGTGTCGGCGAGTATGCACCGAGCAAGTATGATCCGAAGGTTTACCAGTTTGATCTCGTGACCGTCGGGGAACACAGTGTGATCCCGGATCATGTGAAGGTTGGTAAGAATACCGCCATATCCGGAAAGACGGAGAAAGAAGATTATCCGGATGGACAGCTGGCAAGCGGAGACTACATTATAAAGGCAGGTGGCGTACGATGAGAGCGATTGGTATTGTATTAGCAGGCGGAAACAGCAAGAGAATGAGAGAACTGTCCAACAAACGGGCGATCTCCGCAATGCCGGTTGCAGGAAGCTACCGAAGCATCGATTTTGCGCTCAGCAACATGAGCAATTCCCATATTCAGAGCGTGGCAGTATTCACTCAGTATAACTCCCGCTCCCTCAATGAGCATTTGAGCTCTTCAAAATGGTGGGATTTCGGAAGAAAGCAGGGAGGTCTCTTTGTTTTCACTCCTACGATCACCGCAGAGAACAGCGACTGGTACCGTGGCACCGCAGATGCCCTGTATCAGAACCTTTCTTTCTTAAAGAACAGCCATGAGCCATATGTAGTCATCGCTTCCGGTGATTGTGTGTACAAGCTCGACTACGGCAAGGTTCTCGAGTATCACATCGAGAAGAAGGCAGATATCACCGTTGTCTGCAAAGACATGCCGGAGGATATGGATGTGACCCGTTATGGTCTCGTGAAGACGAACGATGACGGTCGTATCACCGAGTTCGAGGAGAAGCCGATGGTTGCAACCTCCAACACCGTTTCCTGTGGTATTTATGTCATCCGTCGTCGTCAGCTGATTGAGCTGATTGAGCGCTGTGCAGCGGAGGACAGAGTGGACTTCGTGAGAGACATTCTGGTTCGTTACAAGAACCTCAAGCGCATTTATGCGTACAGACTGAACAGCTACTGGAGCAACATCGCTTCCGTGGATTCTTATTATCAGACAAACATGGATTTCCTGAAGCCGGATGTACGTCGTTACTTCTTCCGCGAGTATCCGGACATTTACTCCAAGGTAGATGATCTTCCGCCGGCAAAATACAATCCGGGAGCATCCGTGAAGAACAGTCTGATTTCCAGTGGATGTATCATCAACGGAACCGTAGAAAATTCGGTTCTGTTCAAGAAAGCCTATGTGGGCAACAACTGTGTGATCCGCAATTCCATCATTTTGAATGACGTCTATATCGGAGACAACACCGTCATTGAAAACTGCATCGTCGAAAGCCGGGATACAATCCGTGCGAATACGACTTACATCGGTACGCCGGATGATATCAAGATTGTAGTGGAAAAGAACGAGAGATATACGTTATAGGACAGGCTAGGCAGCAGCCTGAATGCTGAAAAATACAAGAGAGAGCGTAGTGTGGGGGACACATGTACGACATGGAAGGGGCTTTGCGATATGCAGATAACGGATGTTAGAGTGAGAAGAATCGAAAAAGAGGGCAAGATGAAGGCCATTGTCTCTATCACGCTGGACAATGAGTTCGTCATTCATGATATTAAGGTAATTGAAGGAGAGAAAGGTCTGTTTATAGCAATGCCTAGTCGCAAGGCAGCAGACGGAGAGTACCGGGATATTGCACATCCGATCAATTCGGAGACCCGTGATACGATTCAGAAAGCCATTTTGACAAAGTATGAGATGACTGCTTTGGAAAGTCAGGAAGACGAGACTTACGCATAAAAATTTAAGCCTGGGAATCACACAAAGAAAGTATGCATCTTGAAAGAAAAATAGATTGATATGTGACTGTGAGAAGATCTCCTGCATTGGCGGGGGATCTTCTCATTTTTATCTTGCAGAGGAAATTTGCTTGTGCTATAATGAGTCCCGTTTATCTAAAAGATGGAAACCTGTATTCGTATTAGGGAAAGGATTTTATTTATGGAAAAAACGCAGAAAAAAGACATGTCTCCTGTCAGGGATATGACGAGCGGAAACCCGTTGAGCCTGATTCTGGCATTTGCGGTGCCGATGCTGATGGGAACGCTGTTTCAGCAGTTTTACAGCATGGTCGATACAATCATTGTGGGGAAATTTCTCGGCGTTGATGCGCTTGCCTCAGTAGGATCGACTGGTGCAGTCAATTTCATGGTCAACGGTTTTGTGATCGGTGTGACGGCAGGATTTGCGATTCCGGTTGCCCAGCAGTTCGGTGCGCAGAATTACCGGAACATGAGAAAATATGTGGCAAACACGATCTGGCTGACGATTGGATTCTCTGTTGTGATGACGGCTGTGATCGGAGCACTGACGTGGAAGATCCTTGTGTGGATGCGGACCCCGGAGAACATCATTCAGGGCGCATATAACTATATTTTCATCATCTTCCTCGGAATTCCGGTGACTTACCTCTACAACCTGACGGCGAGCATCATCCGGGCGCTCGGTGATTCGAAGACGCCAGTCTATTTCCTGATTTTGTCGTCTCTCGTCAACATCGTGCTCGACTACATCTCGATTAATTTTCTTGGAATGGGAGTTGCAGGACCGGCATGTGCGACCGTTATCTCTCAGGGACTTTCCGGCATTCTCTGCGTACTTTATATGAAGAAGAAATTCACAATTCTTCACTTTCAGAAGGGTGAGATGGAGTTTGACGGACGGATGTGTCTGAATCTGTGCAACATGGGAATCCCGATGGGACTTCAGTACTCGATCACCGCGATCGGATCTGTTATCTTGCAGACCGCAGTCAACACGCTTGGTTCTGTCGCAGTTGCGTCTGTCACTGCAGGTCAGAAAGTCAGCATGTTCTTCTGCTGTGTGTTTGATGCACTCGGAGGAACAATGGCGACGTATGCGGGACAGAACGTCGGTGCCGGGAAAATTGATCGAATCATCAGTGGTGTGAAGGCGGCGACGATTCTCGGTAGCATTTATGCGGTTGTCGCATTTGCGGTGCTGTTCTTCTTTGGCGGATATATCCCGCTGTTGTTCGTGGATGCGGACCAGACGCTCGTGATTCATCAGGCACACCTCTTCTTGATCTTCAACTCGCTGTTCTATATTGCACTTGTGTTTGTCAATGTGTGGCGGTTCTGTATTCAGGGTATGGGATATTCGGCATTTGCGATTCTTGCGGGTGTCTGTGAGATGTTTGCGCGTTCGATGATCGGATTTGTCGGCATTCCGAAGTTTGGATACATTGCAGTCTGCTTTGCATCCCCGCTTGCGTGGGTTTGCGCGGACTGTTTCCTGATTCCGGCGTTTTATCACTGTATTGGGCGGTTGAGAAGGATGCTGAATAAGGAAAAGAAATAGTGAAATGAGGCTTCTCAGACGGAAAAAATCCTGCAAACTCGTTCGCACTCCGGGTTCGACGTAGCGGTGCATAAGGTCGCAAAGGACGCGACCTAAACACCGACGTCTCACACGGGTTTGCAAGATCTTTCCCGTCCTCGAAGTCTTACTGGATCAGTGAAAAGATTATGGATAGAATCTTTTATATAATAGATGATAAAAATGGAGAAGAAACCAGAGTCAGTTCTGGTTTCTTCTCCATTTTTTGCTTTTGATTCTCCAGATACACAGGATCATGCGGATCAGGCAGTCGACTGCGATTGCAAGCCAGACACCGACGACACCGAGTCCGAGCGGGTGGATTGCAAACCAGACGAGACCGATGCGCAGTCCCCACATGCCGATGATGCTCACGAGGAGAGCGAAGCGGACATCACCGGAAGCGCGGAAGATTCCGCCGGCGATCACGGTGAAACTGAAAAAGATCTCCGTCGTGGCTGCGACAAAGAGGGTGCGCGTTCCGAGTGCGACGACATCAGGGTCCGGGCTGAACAGGTGGATGATCGGACCGGAGAACAGGGCGACAGGAACGCAGGCGAGAACGATGACGATCGAGCCAATCCAGCTGATCCGGACGGCAAAGCGGTCTGCGAGGTCTGTTCGATGTGCGCCGAGTGCCTGCCCGACAAGTGCGGTTGCGGTGTAGGCAAAACCGTAGGCGGGCAGGTAGAGAATTCCCTCTGTCTGGTTCGTCAGATAATGGGCGGCGAGGGAGATTGTACCAAGTCCCGAGATCATCGCGGTCAGGGCGATCTGTCCAGAAGTCAGAGTCAGGCGCTCAAGGAGTACGGGCACGCTGATCTGCCAGAGCTGGGCGAGGGTCTGCCGTTCTACGCGAAAGTCTGCGTGAAGAAGATTGAGCTGAATCGGTGTCTTTCCAAATGTCAGAAAGGCGAGAAGGATCAGCAGGAGCAGACACTGGGAGAGTGCGGTCGAAGTTCCGGCACCGGCGACACCGAGACCTGCTCCCCAGATCGAAAACGAAGTTCCTCCAATCGTGATTGTCCGTGTCGGATAGATCAGGAAAAAGTTTCCGATGATGTTGGCGACGTTTGCCGTCAGGTTGGCGGTCAATGGAATCCGTGTGTTTCCGGCGGAACGGAAGACTGCGGAGATCGTCACGCACATCGCCTGTGCAGTCAGCCCAAAGCCGATGATCTGCATGTAGCGCTGAGCCTGAGGGATGACCTCGGGATCTGCGCCGAGCCAGATTGGGAGCGGGTGACAGATCAGTTCCACTGCCAGAGACAGGGTGATTCCGAGAACCGCAGAACAGAGGAGAGCCTGAGCTGTGATGCGCCGGGCGTGGACGGGATCTCCAGCGCCGACGGTGTGGGAAATCAAATAGGAGAATCCCACGCTGAGCGCAGTGATAAATCCGTTGATCAGCCAGATGCTCGAGATGTTGACGGCAACGGCCGCAGTCGCAGATGCGCCGATCGAGCCGACCATTGCGGTATCTGCGAGGGAAGCCATACAGATCAGAAACTGTTCGAGGATCGCGGGCCATGCGAGCATCAGAATCGTGCGCGTCAGGTGGCGCTGGGCGGAGTCGGACAGAATGTCTGGGGTCTGTGATTCCTTTGACTGTGCTCTTGTTTGGGTGCTTGCGTTACTCATGATCCGGCACCGAAAAACCGTTCTGTTTTAAAACCCAGGAGGCAACGGCACGGTTTGTGTCGAGCCATGCGCCGTGAGATTTCATGTAGCCGATCAGCCGGCTGAGCATCTGAACACGGCTTGCGCGTCCGACAAACTGAGGGTGGAGAACGAAGTTGATCATGCGTCCCTCGACGGCAAGGGTGTCAAACTCATCTTTCCAGATCTCGTACATCTCATCCGGGGACTTGAGTCCGTAGCGTTCCGGGGCGGCATCGGTGTAGAAATCATAGGCGGTGTCGTCGAAGATCGAGTCTTTTGGAAGTTCGACGAGCGGGACGGTCTTTCCGTCGATCTGGTGGAGAAACGGACCGTCGCTGTCACGCCAGTTACTGCTGTAAATATAGCCGTGCTCAAGGAAGAGGCGCAGGCTGTAATCGTGGATGACTCCACCGGGTGCGCGATGACCGGCGATTTTCTGACCGGTCAGATCATAGATGATCTTTTCACTGCGATGCATTGTTGCGTCTTCCTGCTCGTAAGTCGTTGCAGTGGATTCCTCGTGGAGATAGCCGTGGAAACCGATGTCGTGTCCGCGTCTTGCGATTTCTTTCACGACGAGTGGATATTTCTCTGCGATGACACCCGGGATGAAGAAGGTTGCCTTTACCTGATGGACGTCGAGCATGTCGAGGATGCGCGGAACTCCCTGTTTCGGACCGTATGCCCCGCGGGAAAGGTTTGTCATGTGTGCGGTGCTTCCGTCTCCGTGTGTTGTCCACATCGTTTCTGCATCGAGATCGAATGCCATCATGACGGCAATTCGTTTGTTATCCGGCCATTTGATTGTCTCTGCGTTCATCACTGAATTCCTCCGTTTTCTTCTGTCCGATTGTTTAAGTTTGTCGACAGATTTTGAGTCTGATTTCCGTTCTGATTCTGTTCCAGGACATAGCGGGCAACTTCCTCGCAGGTTGCAATCCATGCGCCGTGTGCCTTCATGTAGGAAATCAGTTCGCCGACCATTCCGATTCGACTTGCGCGACCGATCATCTGAGGGTGAAGTTTCAGGATGAAAATCTTGTTACCTTCGAGTGCAAGTCCGTCAAATTCCTGTTTCCAGTTTCCGAATACCTCGCGGTTCGGATACATACAGCGGACAGCGGGATCACTGAACGTGAAATAATAATAGGTAAAATCGTCCATCGTGATGTCGTTTGGAAGCTCGACGAGAGGAAGCGTCTTGTCATCCTGCTCCCAGAGATAAGCCCAGTCACAGTCTTTCATTGAGGAGCTGTAAAGGTATCCGCGCTCAGCAAGAAGCTGTGGGGTAAACGGATGGATCACGCTCTCCGGTCCGCGGTGACCGACCGGTTTTCTTCCGGTGATCTCAGCAAGAATTGCCTCACTTCGGTCAAGAATCTCGCACATCTCCTCACGGGAGAGATTCGGATCGGACTCGTGCATATATCCGTGGCAGGCGATCTCGTGACCCCGGCGGTGAATCTCCTCAACGGTGTCGCGGTAAGTCTCAGCGACGATTCCCGGAACGAAGAATGTGGATTTGATGTTCATCGTGTCGAGCATGTCGAGGCATCGGCGAAGTCCTTCGTGCGGGCCATACTGTCCGCGGGAGAAGTCTGTGAATCCGATTTTCGTTCCCTTTGTCTTTGCGCGGGAGATGCGGAGAAATTCGGCATCGTAATCGAAGGTGACCATGACAGCAATCCGGGCACCATTCGGCCAGGTGATTGCAGGACCACTGCTTTTTCCATCTGCAATGTAACTCATAAGTAATGATACTCCTTTCAGGTTTCCATTAGTTTCCATTAGGTAGGTTTGCGTTTTTTGCAAATTTGTCAGAAATAAAACAAATGTATAAATATAGAAAATAAAGACATATTCCACTGCATCCATTAAAAGAGATCCGAATTTGTTCGGAATTGGGATGCATCTCGATTATAAGCATGGTTTTTCGCAATGTCAACTGCCAGCGCCTTTGCGTGAAAAAACAAAAAATGAGAAAAACAAATTACGAATGACATTTTCACTAGATTTTGTATGATTTCTGTTCGGATTTGCATACATGGACAGTTGAAACCTGTGGATGAAAGTGCTATAATTATGCGATATCTTGTATTTTGATACATATAGGTACAAATGAGGAGGAGAAAAACAATGAGAAAAAGTCTGATTTGGGCAGCAAGCGCAATGATGGCAATCGGTCTGCTGACCGGTTGTGGAAGCAGTAAGAGTGCGGAGACCACCGCAGAGGCTTCTGTCGCAGAGAGCAGTAGTGAGGAGAGCACTTCCGCAGAGGCTGAGAGCAGTTCTGAGGAAGCAGAGAGCAGTGAGGCAGAGGTATCTGCTGACAACCCATTCAACGGAAAGACCGTAAAGGTTGGATGTTCTGCAACTTTCGTACCGTTTGAGTCTATCGAGATGGCAGCAGACGGATCAAAGACCTATGTTGGTATGAACATCGACATCGTAAAGGATGTTGTTGAGAAGAATGGCGGAACCGTAGAGTTCGTTGATATGCCGTTTAAGAGCCTGATGGCAGCAATTCAGGCTGGACAGATTGATTTCTGCAGTGGCGGTATGGCTCCGACTGAGGAGAGAGAGAAGACTCTGGATTTCTCCGATATCTTCTTCTATCCGAGAAATGCAATCGTATATCGCGCAGAGGATGATTATCCGAACCTGGATTCCCTTCAGGGCAAGACCGTTGCTTATGCATTTGGAACCAACTACCAGCAGGTAGCTGAGAGCATTCCGGATGCTCAGGCAGTAGGTATTCAGGGAAGCCCGGCATGTATCGAGGAAGTAAAGAGCAAACGTGCAGATGCCTGCATCATTGATGGTGCTGGTGCAGCAGAGTTCTTAAAGAACAATGCAGAGCTGAAGATGAGCCTGCTTGACAAGACCGATGACTGCTTTGCAATCGGTTTCCCGAAGAATTCTCCGTACTATGAGACCTTCAACAACACGCTCAAAGAGATGATGGAGAATGGTGAGCTTGATGCCATCATCGCAGATCATCTGAGCGAGCAGTTCATTCTGGACTAATTTGATTTTTGATTAATGAATCCGGAAAGGTAGGAATATTTATATGAAGCTCGATTTTAGTAGCGTCTGGCAGTATTGGCCGTTTCTTTACCATGGCGCGCTGACAACCTTAAAGATAACGGCTATCTCGGCTGTGCTTGGATTCGTGCTTGGTGTTCTGCTGTCGTTGATTAAAATCAGCAAATGCAGACCATTAAACTGGTTTGGAACGTTTTATACTTCTATTTTCCGAGGAACTCCGCTTCTCGTTCAGCTGTGTATCGTCCATTTTGGACTTCCGCAGTTGACGGGAATGACATTGACGACGATGCAGTCCGGTGTTCTGACGTTCTCTCTGAATTCCGCAGCGTATATCTCTGAGATTTTCCGAGGCGGAATCAATGGTGTAGACAAGGGACAGTATGAGGCTGCAATGTCCCTCGGTGTCGGCTATCGCGATATGATGAAGGACATCATTCTTCCACAGGCTGTCAAGCACATCCTGCCGAGTTTGGTGAACGAGGCGATTTCTCTGTTGAAGGAGTCCTCGATTCTTTCTTATATCGGAGCGGTGGAACTGCTTCGTGCAGCAGATCAGATCACGGTGCTCACATTCCGTTTCTTTGAGCCGTATCTGGTTATCGCTGTGATTTATTATATTCTGGTAATGATTTTATCGATGGTTGCAAGCCGTCTTGAGAGGTGGGTGAACAGAAGTGATCGAGTTTCGTGATGTACATAAGAGCTTTGGCTCTCTGGAAGTATTAAAGGGAATCAACTTAAAGATCGAGAAGGGACAGGTTGTAACCCTGATCGGACCGTCCGGTTCCGGAAAATCCACGATTCTGAGATGTATGAACCTTCTGGAGCGTCCGACAAGCGGTCAGGTGCTGATCACAGGAAAGGATATTACCGCACCGAAGACGGATATTCAGGGAATCCGAAAGAACATCGGAATGGTGTTCCAGCATTTTAATCTGTTCCCGCATATGACTGTCATGGAAAATATGACGTATGCCCCGATCCGTGTAAATAAACTCTCCAAGGATCAGGCAGAGCAGAAGGCGATGGAATTGCTGAAACTCGTTGGGCTGACGGAGAAGGCACAGTCTTATCCGGGCAAGCTCTCTGGTGGTCAGAAGCAGAGAATTGCAATTGCGAGAGCGCTTGCGATGGAACCGGAGATCATGTTGTTCGATGAGCCGACGAGTGCACTTGATCCGGAGATGGTAAAAGAGGTTCTTGAGGTTATCAAGGGACTCGCACATACCGGAATCACGATGGCGCTTGTCACGCATGAGATGGGATTTGCGAGAGAGGTATCTGACAGAGTTTGCTTCATCGATAATGGACTGATTGTCGAGGATGCCGATCCGGCAGAGTTCTTCTCACATCCGAAGAGCGAGAGAGCACAGAATTTCCTGGATATGGTGCTGTAATCAAGGCTATCTCTTGGGAGTTTTGATTTTGGTACTAATAGGAATCGAATTCTTTTATGAATTTTGAGGGCTTTGAGAATTTTGAAAATTGGGTGGGGCTCCTCAGGCGGGTAAAGTCCTGCAAACTCGTTCGCACTCCGGGTTCGACGTAACGGTGCATAAGGTCGCAGAATACGCGACCTAAACACCGACGTCTCACACGGGTTTGCAGGATCTTTCCCGCCCTCAGAGCCCTGCTAGTTACTCTCAAGATTCTAAAGAATTTCATTCCAACTATTAACATAACGCATAAAAACAGAAATGTGAAAAAGAAGTCTTGCGAGGCTTCTTTTTTTGCACTATAAAAAAATTTAGATAGAAGTTATAGGAAAAAATTAAAGATGAGAGAGAGTTAGGCGGGACTTTACAACCCACGTTACAACTGCTAAAATGGTGCAAGACTCAAAATTCTTATTTTATGAAATTGGATAAAAAATCAAAATATGAGTATACAGAATTATTTGAACGTGTAATGTGAGAAAGGAAAGAACAATGTATATAATTGCAGGACTTGGAAACCCGACACGGGAATATGATAAGACAAGACACAATGCAGGCTTTTCCGTGATCGATGTGCTGGCAGATCGCCACAACATTGATGTGAGTGAGAAGAAGCATAAAGCACTTTGTGGAAAGGGAATGATAGAGGGCGAGAAGGTCATTCTTGTAAAACCGCAGACATACATGAATCTTAGCGGAGAAAGTATCCGTGAGGTTATGGACTACTACAAGCTTGATCCGTCTGAAGAGCTGATTGTGATTTACGATGATATCAGCCTTAATCCGGGACAGCTCAGAATCCGTCTGAAGGGAAGCGCAGGCGGTCACAATGGAATCAAAAATATCATTGCCCAGCTTGGAACTCAGGAATTCCCGAGAATCAAGGTTGGAGTTGGTGCAAAACCGCCGAAGATGGATCTTGCAGATTATGTGCTGGGACATTTTTCAGCTGAAGATCAGACTGTGATGAATGAAGCATTTAAGGAGGCATCAGACGCAGTAGAAATGATGTTGCGAGAGGGTGCTGATCGTGCGATGAATCATTATAATGCGAAGAAAAAAGCAGAGTAAAAGTATTTAAAGGGATTTTTCAGATTCACTGTAGAATTATCCAGTATAATATGGAAGCGACAGAGGCGAGAAGGTCTAAGCAAACCCGTGTGAGACGCCGGTGCATAAGGTCGCGTTTTTTGCGACCTTATGCACCGCTGCGTCCGCTCTGCGTATCGAGGAAGCGCCAGTGACGCTTCCGCTGATTTACCCGGAGTGAGAACGGGTTTGTGTGACTTATCTCGCCGGCGGAGCATTATGAAAGAAAATGTGAGTATGAAAAAACACTATTACAATGAATAATAACGTGTAAAAAATATCGATGTAAGTAATTTTGAAGATGGATTGAAAAATTATTTTAATGCGACATGTGGAGGTGAAGAGAAGATGAGTCAGGTATTTGCAAGTCCGCTGTCGGAACTGGCGGAGTTCGAAGAGTTGAATCGAGAGATCCAGCGGAGAAAAGGTCCCGTTCAGGTCAGCGGATGCATGGATTCCCAGAAAGTACATCTGATGCAGGAGATGGCATCTGAGATACCATGGAAACTTGTGGTGACGTATGAGGATGCAAGAGCAAAAGAAATCTACGACGATTTCTGCTGTTTCCGAAATGATGTGTGGCTGTATCCTGCAAAGGATCTGCTGTTTTACAGTGCGGATATTCACGGAAATCTTCTGGCGCGCCAGCGAATCTCTGTGCTTCGTCATCTGATGGAAGATGCATCCGGTGTGATCGTGACGACACTTGACGGTCTGATGGATCATCTTCTCTTGCTTTCGCAGATGAAAAAACACGTTTTGCATATTGAGAACGGTCAGGAACTCGATCTGGATTACTGGAAAGATCAGCTTGTGCGACTCGGATATGAGCGCACCGCTCAGGTTGACGGCATGGGGCAGTTCTCAATCCGCGGAGGCATTCTCGACATTTTTCCGCTGACCGAGGAAGTGCCGATCCGAATTGAGCTGTGGGACACGGAGGTTGACTCAATCCGCTCGTTTGATTTGGAGAGTCAGCGCTCGATTGAACAGCTCGATTTGATTTCCATCTATCCGGCGATGGAGACGATTCTGACCCCGTTTCAGCTCACAGATGGAGTGAAGAGAATCCGTGAGGAGGAGAAGATCTATGAGCAAAGTCTGAGAAGTCAGCGAAAGACCGAGGAAGCCGGGCGCATCCTGCGGATTGTGAATGAGCTGACTGAGGGCATTGAGGAGGGATGGGATCTACAGGGGCTTGATGCCTATCTCTCGTATTTCAGCAAGGAGACGGTGTCATTTCTTGATTACTTCGATCCGGAGACGAGTATAATCTTTCTGGATGAGCCGGCGCGGCTTCGCGAAAAGGGAACCGCAGTTGAGACAGAGTTTCGAGAGAGCATGATGCACCGCCTGGAGAAGGGATATTTGCTTCCGGGGCAGACTGCTCTTCTCTATCCGGTCAATGAGGTTCTCGCACATGCACAGCGCGCAAATACCGTTTATCTGACCGGACTGGAACAGAAACTTCCGGGGATGGAAGTGAAGAACCGCTATGCGATCAGTGTGAAGAATGTTGCGTCCTATCAGAATAATTTTGAGATGCTGATCAAGGATCTTCAACGGTGGAAGCGCGAGAAATACCGTGTGATTCTGCTCTCGGGTTCGAGGACAAGGGCAAGCCGTCTTGCGGGCGATTTGAGAGAGTACGAGTTGAGTGCATTCTGCCCGGATGATGAGGAGCGAAAGGTTCAGCCCGGCGAGATTCTTGTGACTTATGGAAAGCTCCACCGTGGATTTGAGTATCCGCAGATTCGATTTGTCGTCATCACTGAGGGCGATATGTTTGGCGTGGAGCGTAAGAAAAAGAAGCGTCGGAAAACCTCGTATGAGGGAAAGAAGATTCAGAGTTTTACTGAGCTTTCTGTCGGCGACTATGTTGTCCACGAAGATCATGGACTCGGTATTTACCGCGGAATCGAGAAAATCGAGAGAGACAAGGTCGTAAAAGATTATCTGAAGATCGAGTACGCGGATGGGGGAAATCTTTATCTGCCGGCGACAAGACTCGAGGGAATCCAGAAGTATGCGGGCGGGGATGCAAAGGCGCCGAAGTTAAATAAACTCGGCGGAGAGCAGTGGAACAAGACAAAGACGCGCGTGCGCACTGCTGTGAAGGAGATCGCGAAGGATTTAGTCAAGCTCTATGCGGCGCGACAGAATACGGATGGATTTGTTTATGGACCGGACACGGTGTGGCAGAGAGAATTTGAGGAACTTTTCCCGTATGAGGAAACCGACGATCAGCTCACTGCGATCGAGGACACGAAGCGCGATATGGAGAGCCATAAGATCATGGATCGTCTGATCTGTGGAGATGTTGGTTATGGCAAGACGGAGATTGCCCTGCGCGCAGCATTTAAGGCGATTCAGGAGGGCAAACAGGTCGTCTATCTCGTTCCGACGACAATTCTTGCGCAACAGCATTACAATACCTTTGTTCAGCGTATGAAAGAATTCCCGGTCCGCGTTGATCTGATGTCACGCTTCCGGACTCCGACGCAGATCAAGAACACG
The DNA here is from genome assembly GCF_983179755.1 of Brotaphodocola sp. Classification (NCBI taxonomy): domain Bacteria; kingdom Bacillati; phylum Bacillota; class Clostridia; order Lachnospirales; family Lachnospiraceae; genus Brotaphodocola; species Brotaphodocola sp. Next base: position 73,557 of record NZ_CFAHBC010000002.1, read on the forward strand.
ATTGAGGCACTCAAAAAGGGACAGGCGGACATCGTGATCGGCACACACCGCGTGCTCTCAAAAGATGTGAAATTCAAGGATCTCGGTCTTTTGATCATCGATGAGGAACAGCGCTTTGGTGTCGCGCACAAAGAGAAAATCAAACAGCTCAAGGAAAATGTCGATGTTTTGACGATGACGGCGACACCGATTCCGCGTACCCTGCACATGAGTCTCGTCGGAATCCGCGATATGAGCGTGCTCGAAGAACCGCCGGTTGACCGAGTTCCGATCCAGACCTATGTGATGGAGTACAACGAGGAGATGATCCGCGAGGCGGTGAACCGTGAGCTTGCGCGGGGCGGACAGGTCTACTATGTATATAACCGCGTCAAGGATATCGAGGAGGTTGCAGGAAAGATTCAGAAGCTCGTTCCGTCCGCAAATGTCGTCTACGCGCACGGGCAGATGTCGGAGCACAAGCTCGAGAAGATTATGTTTGATTTTATCAACGGCGATACCGATGTGCTTGTGTCGACGACGATCATTGAGACGGGACTTGATATTCCGAATGCGAATACGATGATCATCCACGATGCCGACCAGATGGGACTCTCCCAGCTCTATCAGCTCCGCGGGCGTGTTGGACGCTCGAACCGCACGTCGTATGCATTTCTGATGTATAAGAGAGACAAACTCCTCAAGGAAGAGGCGGAGAAGCGTCTTCAGGCAATCCGAGAATTCACGGAACTCGGAAGTGGAATCAAGATCGCGATGCGAGATCTCGAGATTCGAGGAGCGGGAAATGTGCTCGGCGCGGAACAGCACGGCCATATGGAGGCAGTCGGATACGATCTGTACTGTAAGCTCTTGAATCAGGCAGTCCTTGCGCTCAAGGGAGAGCGAAATGAGGAGGACGAGTTCGAATCCGTTGTGGAGTGTGACATCGACGCTTATATTCCGGCTTCCTATATCAAGAATGAGTATCAGAAGCTCGACATTTACAAGCGAATTTCTGGGATTGAGAACGAAGAGGAATACATGGATATGCAGGATGAACTGCTTGACCGTTTCGGAGAGATCCCCAAACCGGTGGAAAATCTGCTTGTCGTCGCGATGCTCAAAGCAGAGGCACACCGCGCTTATGTGACGGAGGTCAAAATCAACCGTCAGGAAGTGCGCTTAAAGATGTTCAAGCAGGCAAAACTCGATCCGTCGGGAATTCCGGAGCTTGTTGCTTCTCAGAAGGGCAATCTCAAGTTTATGATGACGGAAGAACCGTATTTCCTGTATACAGAGAGAAAGAAGCAGAAAGATTGTATGGCAATGCTTGAGAAGGCGAAAGAGCTTCTTCTTTCGATCGGAAAACTTGCGGAAGATGCGAAAAATACAAACGATATAAAAGAACAGGATTCTGAGAATACGAATGAGAATACGAATGAGAAGGCAAATCAGAGTACAAATCAGAATACAAATTAGGACGATGTGAATCAGCATGTGAGATTGAGATGTGCAAAAAACCAAAAAAATCTCAGATGATTGTGGATAAAAAGATGCGCGGAGGATTGTGGAAATCTTCCGCGCATTTCTTATGTGGAAAAATACTATTCCGAAGACATGTGGATGATTCAAGTCGACTTTTTCGAAGACTTGGTTATATTACTGCTCCATCTTCTTCAGGATACTCTCAGCCACGCTGAGTCCGTTTGCAGATGCCTGCTGAAGTCCTCTTGTCACAGATGCACCGTCACCGACTGCGCGCAGACCGGAGATGCTTGTCTCGAAGTCCTTGTTTACGACAACTTTGTTGGAGTAGAATTTTACCTCAACACCGTAGAGCAGAGTCTCATCACTTGCGATACCCGGCGTTACCTTGTCGAGTGCGATCAGCATCTCGCTGATATCTTTCATGATACGGTAAGGCAGAACGAGAGACAGATCGCCCGGAACGGCATCCTTTAAGGTCGGGATCAGGTTGTTTCTGCACAGACGCTCCTCTGTGGTACGACGACCTCTCTGGAAATCACCGAAGGTCTGAACCATGATGCGACCACCGCAGAGCATATTGGAGAGCTGGGCGATGTGCTTGCCGTACTCGATCGGCTCGTTGAACGGACGGGTGAAGTTCTTGCTTACGAGAAGTGCGAAGTTCGTGTTGGTTGTCTTGTACTCCTGAGACTTGTAAGCGTGACCGTTTACAACGGCGAGACCGTTCTCATAGTACTCCGTTGCAACTTCACCGGACGGGTTGGTACAGAAGGTACGAACCTTATCATCGAAGGTCGGGGTGTAGTAGACGAGCTTTGCCTCATAGAGGTTCTTGTTCAGGAACTCCATAACCTCATCGCGAACCTCAACACGGACACCGATATCGACGGTTCCGACCTGAGTCTCGATATCATGCTCTCCGCAGACGTGGGAGAACCAGTCAGAGCCCTCTCGACCGATTGCGGAAACGATTTCCGGCGCATAGTAGGTCTCGCCCTTGTCGGTGATGACGCCCTTTGCGACGTTGTCCTCGATTATGATGTTCTCAACCATCGTGTTGAACTCCATAATGACACCCTGAGCGAGCAGATGCTCCTGAAGACGGGTGTAAATCTTGTATCCCTCCTCGGTTCCGAGATGACGGATCGGGCACTCAATCAGCTTTAAGTTTGCGCCGATTGCCTTACGGCGGATCTCCTCGATCTCTCTCTGCTTGTCGACACCGTATACGCTGGTGTCTGCGCCGAATTTCAGATAAATATCATCGGATTCCTTGATGAGTTGCACTGCGCGGTCATAACCGAGAATCTCCGGAAGATTTCCTCCGACATCCGGGGAGAGAGACAGTTTTCCATCGGAGAATGCTCCTGCGCCTGCAAATCCGGTCGTGATGGAGCACGGCTTACAGCCGACACATACACCAGTCGTTCTCTTCGGACATACACGCTTTTCGATCGGACGACCTTTCTCGATCATGAGAATTTTCATATCCGGTTTCTTCTCAATCAGTTTGTAAGCACAGAAGATACCGGACGGACCTGCTCCGATGATGATGACATCATAATTTTTCTGATTCTGACTCATGTACAAAACTCCTTTTCTTTAAACAAAAATGGTAATAAATAACCGCAATTCTGCATCGTTGATGTTGTTGATGCTGTCAAAAAGGCGCACAAAAAACCAGCATACGCGAAACAGAAGCCTGTAGGCAACTGTTTCGGCAGCTGGTAGAAACGTTCAACCTTATCGTGGTTATTGTTCATGCATCGCATAAACTCGAACCTATCTTGAACCTATACACGCATTTTGACGTTAATAGGCTATCACAAAATGCAGAATTTCGCAAGAGAAAAATGTCCTGTATTTCCATTAAAACAAGCGAGAATTATCCATTTTTCTTTGCGGATGTTGCCTCCATGTCAGCCGGCAGAACCAGGTTCAGAATGACGGATACGAGGAAGACAACGGCAACGCAGTTTTCTGCAAACACGGTGCGGATGATTTGCGGGAAGATCTCGAAGAGCTCCGGTGCCTGAGTAAATCCGATTCCGACACTCAGAGAAACCGAGGCGATCGTGATGTTTCTCTGGCTGTAACCGCAACGGCTCATCATCTGGATTCCACTCATGACGATCATTCCGAACATCATGATCGTGCAACCGCCGAGAACCGCATCCGGGAGCGTTGCAAGAAGTGCACCCACAGCCGGGAAGATGCCGGCAATGATCATGATAATAGCACCCGTCGCAATCGCATAGCGGTTTACGACTTTTGTCATTGCGACGAGACCGATGTTCTGGCTGAAGGACGTGATCGGAAGACATCCGAACAGTGCGGAGATCGAACTCACGAAACCATCGCAGGTGATCGATCCGGTCGTCTCTTTCTCGGAGGCATTTCGATCAAGTGCGGAGGATGCGAGTGCGGAGGTGTCACCGATCGTCTCTGTCGCAGAGACGAGGAAGATCAGCGTGACCGCGATAATCGCGTTCAGGTCAAACTCCGGCTTAAACGGGAGAAAGCTCGGAAGTGCGACAACAGAGACACCCTGCAAAGCAGAGAAGTCAACCACTCCCATAAAGATCGCAAGGATATAACCGACGATCAGTCCAAAGAGGACGGAGAGCTGTTTAAAATACGATTTTGCAAAAATGTGGAACAGCAGACAGCAGATCAGCGTCACCGTTCCGAGAATCCAGTTTGACGGTGCGCCGAAGTTTTCGCTTCCGCTGCCACCTCCGAAGGAGGCTGCACCGACAGATAACAGGGAAAATCCAATTGAGGTCACAACACTTGCGGAGACGATCGGAGTGATCAGCTTCATCCAGTACTTTGCAAACAGTCCGAGAATACCCTCGATCAGTCCGCCGACAAGGACAGCTCCGACAATTGCAGGGTAACCGTAGGCCGGACCGACATAGCAGAATACAGAGACGAATGTGAAGCTGATTCCCATCACAATCGGAAGTCCGGAACCGATCTTCCAAATTGGGAAGAGCTGAATCAGCGTTCCGATACCGGCGATGATCATTGCACACTGGATTAACATCGCGCTGTGGGAGGCATCAAGTCCGCAGGCTCCGGTGACAATGATGATTGGCGCAATATTTGCGACGAACATTGCCAGAATGTGCTGGAGACCAAACGGAACTGCCTGCGCGAGCGGGACATGACTGTCAAGTGTGTAAATGTTCTGAACGGAGGACTCTGTCGATTTCATCGTTTATGCCTCTTGCGGACGGAAGATGATCTCGCCCGTCTCGTCGTTCATGCCATCCACGATTGCGAGGGACTCGAGGTGGTATCCAAGGTTGCGGATCATGCGACCGCCCGGCTGGAAGCCCTTCTCGATTGCGATACCGATGCCCTCAACGGATGCGCCGGATTCAGCCACGATGGAGAGGAGTCCCTGAAGCGCACAGCCATTTGCAAGGAAGTCGTCGATGATCAGGACGTGATCCTCCGGACTCAGTACCTTCTTGGAAACGATGATCTGATTCTTGCACTTGTGGGTGAAGGACTCTACCTCAGCGACATACATCTCACCGTCAAGATTGATGCTCTTGGATTTCTTTGCAAATACAACCGGAACATGGAAGTGACGTGCAACCAGGCAGGCAATGCCGATGCCGGAAGCCTCGATTGTCAGGATCTTAGTGATCGGAGCGTCACCAAAACGTTTCTTGAACTCAGCACCCATCTGATCGATCAGCTCAATATCCATCTGATGATTCAGGAAGGTATCTACCTTCAGTACGTTACCCGGTTTTACAACTCCGTCTTTTACAATGCGTTCTTCCAGAAAATTCATTCTCTTTCCCTCTCCTATGTTTATTAAAATTAAAAAAGTTTGCGCAGAAAATGCGCAGACCTATTAGATAGTTACAGATATTGTACTACAAACAAGAAAAAATGAAAATGAGACATTTAGCCATTTTTTTTGAAGATCTGTATCACTTTATAAGGGGATTTTCATAACAGAAAATCCCCTTCTGAGTTATACACTCCGCGAAGATACGCAGTAATTCTGATGGGAAAAGGTCAGCAAAGCTGACTGGAATTACGCGTCAGGTCGATGCTTGCGTCGACTTGAACTCAACTTACAATTTCGACCAGCATTTTGGCAGTTTCGGATTTTCCACACGGACCGGATCAGGGTAAGTCTCTCCGAAAAGCTCGACCTCAACAGTTTCAATCACCTGAGGTTCTACCGGTTTGTTGACTTCAACTCCCGGAATCGGAAAATCGACGGGAACGGTCTTCACGCCCGCAATGCGCTTGATTTCGTCCATTCCAGATACGACATGTCCAAATACCGGGTAGGTTCCCTTATGATCCGGACAGTCGCGGAGCGGGAAAAAGAACTCACAGCTTGCAAGTCCTGCTTCTCCATATCCGCCCATGCAGACACAGCCCGGGTGGGAGTCGAGTGGAGTGATCTCCGGATGAAGTTCAAATTCATTCGGAATCAGATATTGAAGTTCTTTCTTTCCAAATGCCGTATAGCTGACATCAACCCAGTTTCCCGGGACGATGCGCTCAATCGCATGGTGGTCAAGATAGCCATTGCAGGCACCAAAGAGAAAGCTGTTTACGGTGTTCGGTGCGGACTCGGGAAGAAGTTCAATCACGATGTCGGCACCGTTTGCCATATGAAGTGTGACAATCGGATGTTTCATGCCAGATCTGTATCCTCCTGTTTTTTGCAATTATTCGTAACTGTTCAGTACCTTCACAGTCACGAGCAAAAATCTATTAAAAATTGTCTTCGACAATGGGATTTTTGCTTGCCAGCTCATATTTTTGTACGGTCAGCGCAGTAAATGCGCAGACCTACTGAACAGTTACAATTATTCAATGATCTCAAGCTGTTTCGGATAGTGGTTGAGCACTTCGACGCCGTCCTCAGTCACGAGAACAAGGTCCTCAACGCGCACACCCGTATCCTTCGGCAGATAGATACCCGGTTCGATCGAGAAGATCATGCCCGGCTTTGCCTCCCACATGTTTGTCGAGGAGACATCTCCGAACTCATGCTCGGACAGACCGATAAAGTGACCGAGACGATGTGTAAAATATTCGCCCCAACCGGCGTCGCTGATCAGACCTCTTGCAGTATCATCAAACACATGGAGCGGAACACCCGGACGGATCTTAGAGATTGCAGTCTCATTTGCCATGCGAACGGTATCATAGACTTTGCGGTGTTCATCACTTACCGTCTTAAAATAAAAAGTACGGGTCATATCGGAGCAGTAACCGTCCTTGATGCATCCGACATCGAATAATACGCAGTCGCCAGCCTTGACAACTGTGTCATCCGGAGAATGATGCGGATCAGCAGCATTTGCACCGAAAGCGACGAGTGGCGGGAATGAATAACCATCGGCACCGAGATCGAGATAGATCTGAAGCATCTGATCTGCGACCTCTTTCTCGGTTACGCCCTCGTGAATCAATGTCTTGAACTGAGCCATCGCCCTGTCATTGATGTCAGAAGCGACGCGCATTTTTTCCTGTTCCTCTTCATCCTTGACTCCGCGGGTCGTATCGACAGCGAGAGAACCGTTGATGAAAGCAGAAGCAGAGTGCATCTCCATCAGCGGAAGCAGGAAACGAGCCTTCAACTCCTTGTCCACTGCAAGCGGGGCATCCTTGTCGAGATACTTTGCAACGATTTCCATAATCGGATCGGTGTCAGAATACCATACTTTCTCAATGCCGACATCCTCCGGAACATGGAAGAGACGATTCAAGAAATAAACATGATGACCATCAGCGCGAAGCAGAAGACCGTAGAAACGCTCGAATGGAGACATAGAAACACCAGTCAGATAGCAGATAGACATCGGGTCAACGATCAGCATCTGCCCCGCCCCCTGCTCCTTCAATGCAGTGAGAATTCGATTTGCTCTTGATTCATTCATGATAAATAACGTCCTTTCTAATTCTATTTGTAATTTCTTATATATATCCGCTCTCTTAGTAAGAGGAAATCTACATAAGGAATTTTTATCTAAGGAAATTATAGTACGGATTAATCCGGGAAAAAAGATTCCAGATGCACAAAAAATCCCGGTTGCGGGATTTCATAAAAATATATTGCTTTATAGAATTTATTTGTATGCGGGCAACGAAGGCGAAAAAGTCACTGCAAACCCGAAGTGCGAGTTTGCAGGACTTATTTTGCCGGAGTCGCCCGGAGAAAAAATTAGAACTGCGTCCTCAGCTTCGGATCAAGCAGATCTCTGAGTCCATCTCCGATAAAGTTCGCCCCGACAGCCATCGTGAAGATCGCAAGTCCAGGAAATCCTGCGACCCAGAACTTATTGAAGTAATCCACGCCGTCAGAAACCATCATGCCCCACTCCGGGGTTGGCGGTGCAGATCCAAGTCCGAGGAAGCTCAGCGTCGAGAACATCAGGATCTTATTTCCGATATCGGTCGTCGCCATAATCAGCACGGAGCTGACACTGTTCGGGATGATGTCGAACATCAGAATGCGGAGTTTGGAAGCTCCGAGTGCTTCGGAAGCAGTGACATACTCATTTTCCTTGACGCTGAGCACGACGCTTCGCATCAGGCGCGCGTAAGTCGGCCATGAGACGATGACGAGTGCAAACATCGTATTGAACAGATTAGATCCCATCACGGCGTTGATGATCATTGCGAGGATCAGCGACGGGAAGGAGAGGATCATCTCCGAAAAACGCATCATCACGTTGTCGATCCATCCGCCGACATATCCGGCGAGAGCTCCGTAGAGCGTTCCGATCACACCTGCGATCGTGACGGAGAGGCATCCTGCAAGCAGGGAGTAGCGTCCGCCATAGATCACACGGCTGAAAATGTCACGTCCGAAGTTGTCCGTTCCAAACCAGTGGAGTGCGGATGGCGCTTTCAGACGCATCGTCAGATCCTGGGTGATCGGATCATATGGGGCGATAACCGGAGCGAGGATGGCAGCCAGAATCCATCCGAGACAGATGAGAATTCCCAGCGTAAAAAGATAGTTGGATTTCAAAAGTTTTTTCAGGGAATGAATCATTAGTTGCACCTCACTCTCGGATCGATGATTCCGTACAGGATATCGACGATCGTGTTGATAATCATGTAGTTGAGTGCAATCAACAGAGCGACTCCGATGATTGCAGGATAGTCAGCCGCCATGACAGATTCGTAGGCGAACTGTCCGACGCCCGGCCATTTAAAGATTGTCTCGACGAGAACCATACCGCCAAGCAGGTTGCCGAGTCCCAGACCAATGACAGTCATAACCGGGATCAGCGCATTGCCGAGTGCATGGTGGATAATCAGTGCCATACCGCTAAGACCCTTCGCTTTTGCAGTTCGGATATAGTCGGTAGACAGTGTGTCGAGCAGGTTCGATCTCGTGGTTCTTGTAATCAGTCCCATCGTGAAAGCAGCAAGCACGATGCTCGGCAGGATCAGATGACGGACTGCGTCGAGCGCTTTCGCCGTGTCACCCTCGATCAGACTGTCGATGACGTACATGCCGGTCACGGTTGCCGGGGCAGAGAACGAATTGCTGAGTCGTCCCGGTCCCGGAAAGATCTTCATCTTATAATAGAAGAAATAGAGCATCAGCAGTGCAAACCAGAATGCCGGAATGCTGACGCCGGTGACGGAGATGGCTCTCACAATCTGATCGAGAATGCTGTTTCGGCGAATGGCAGAGATGATGCCAAACAGGATGCCGAACAGGGACGCGATCACAATGGAGAAAAGAGCCAGCTCCAGAGTTGCCGGATAGCACCGCGCGAGGTCGTCAAGGACCGGGCGGTTGGTGCGGATGGACGTTCCAAGGTCAAAATGCAGTAGGTCACGAATGTAGTAGAAATACTGCACAATGAGTGGCTGGTCCAGACCGTGTTTTATGCGGTAGGCAGACACGATCTCCGGATCATTTAAGGCTCTCTGGCTCAAGTTTGCAACAACCGGATCACCCGGGATCATCTTTGTGAGGATGAAGACGAGGGTGGCAACTCCGAAAAGCATGACGGCCAGATAAACCACACGTTTTCCAATAAATTTCAGCTCTCCCATTTAGTACCTCTCTTTTGAATCTTGTGATGCAATCGTAAAAAACTTCCTATTATTTTACATTAATTTCCGTCAGGTCGATCGTGTAGGAATCAAAGATATCTACATTTGCCAGACGACTTGAGTGTGCAATATGTGCCGGAGCCTGTGCGATGACGATGAACGGACCATCCTCGTACATAGCATCCTGAATGTTCTCAAGAACCTGGGTTCTTGCATCGTTGTCGGTAGCAGCCATTGCCTCGGTGTACATACCTGCAAGCTCCGGATCAATCTCAGCAGTCCAGCCAGCACGTTTTCCTACGGTTCCACCCGGCAGGAACTCGAGCTGTACGTTCGGATCGCTGTAATCAACGCCCCAGTACATCACAGTGAATCCAAGCGTGCCATTGCGGTAAGCATCGCCGTAGCCGGCAGCCCATGCCTCGGTCACGATGTTGACGTCAATGCCGATCTGAGACAGGTCATCCTTTACCTTCTGTGCAAGGTCGGTCAGCTGGATTCCTTCCATATCCAGATCAGATACGGTCATATCTACGCTGAATCCATCCGGATATCCAGCGTCAGCGAGGAGCTGTTTTGCCTCTTCGATGTTTGTGTAATCGTCCGGACGATCGCCCTTGCTTCCCATGAAGCCTTCCTGAATGATGGAGTAAGGAGTCACGGTTCCCTCACCGCAGATCATGCGGATGCCGGAGTAATCAAGTGCCTTGCGGATCGCCTTCTGGACGTTCGGATCAGATACCGGACCGCCGTACTGCTCATCCATGTTCATCATCACGAAGCCGATCATCTTTGTCAGACCGTCGGTGATCTCCACGTTCTCAGCACCTTTAAGCTCCTCGAGCGTGTCGTCGGTCAGATTCAGTGCGATATCGATGTCTCCGCTGGAGAGCGTCATCATCTGGGTGTTTGCATCCGGCTGAATCTTTAAAATGTACTTGTCAACGTTTGTTGATGTGCCCCAGTAGTTCGGGTTCTTCTCAAGCACAACTTCCTCGTCCGGGGTGTAGCTCGTGAGGATGTACATACCGCTTCCTGCGCTTGCGCCATCGAGGAAGCTCTGTGCGGTATCGGTGGAAGCAGCATCTTCAGCGTCGGTTCCACCGTTCTCCTTGACAACTGCGCTGTCAAGAACAGCTAAGGAGCTGTAAGTCAGCTTAGAGAGAATTGCGCTGTCCGGCTCGGTTAAGTGGAAGACAACCGTGGAGTCATCCGGAGTCTCAATGCTGTCGATCGTGTCACAGATGAAGGACGGGTTGCCCTTTAAGTTCTTGGTACGGTTGATGCTGAATGCGACATCGGCGGAAGTCATCGTGTTGCCACTTGCAAAGACGATGCCGTTCTTTAATTTTACGGTCAGGGTCAGACCGTCGTCGGAGAACTCGTAGCTGTCTGCAAGAGCCGGCTGAGGAGTTCCGTCGTTCTCATAGAATTTGAACAGGTTCTCATAGCACGCATTGATGATCAGCTGAGGATACTTCTCATATACATATCCTGGATCGAGGGTGGAGAAACCAGCGCCCATTGCGACGATGACGGTGTTGTCGCCGGTGGAAGCCTGGGACTCGGAAGCGGAATCGGAAGATCCGGTCGGAGTCGTCTCAGTGGTGGACTTACCGCCACCACATGCTGTACAACCTACTGCGGTTGCCATAGCCAGTGCCAGAGCCATGAATTTTTTCTTTTTCATAATTGTGACCTCCTCTTTTTTCCTGGTTTGCAACGGTTCCGTATCGACAAGTTCAAGTTTAAATTCAAGTTTAAATTCAAGTTGCCGGTATCTTTCCGGTTGCAATGATTTTATCAGAGATGCCGGATTGCGGTTGCAGACCGACATGATCTCTCAGTCAAAATATTCAGGGAAGTGAGTATCCCTTGCTTAATCCCATGATTAGTCATGGATTCAGCTTGTTTCGTCTCAGTTTGTTCAGTCATAGAGATGACAGGCGACAAAGTGACCAGGCTCGATCTCTCGAAGCTCCGGAGTGTCGCAGGAACAGCGCTCGCACGCCTTCGGACATCTCGTGTGGAACCGACATCCGGACGGCGGATTTGACGGGCTTGGAACCTCGCCGGAGAGATGAATTCTCTCTTTCTGCTCGGAAGCGTCGACCTGCGGGATTGCGGAGAGAAGCGCCTCGGTGTAAGGATGATAGCGTTTTTCATAGAGCTGATCGTAAGTGGCGATCTCCACCATCTTTCCCAAGTACATCACTCCGACGCGGTCGCTGACCTGATAGACGACGTTCAGGTTGTGGGAGATGAAGAAGTAGGTAAGACCGAGTCTTTTTTTCAAATCCTGAAGCAGGTTTAAAACCTGTGCCTGCACCGACACATCGAGAGCGGAGACTGCCTCATCGCAGATGATGATCTGCGGGTTTAAGGCGAGCGCGCGGGCGATGCCGATACGCTGTTTCTGTCCACCTGACATCTCATGCGGATAACGGCTCAGATGATAGGTGTCGAGTCCGACGAGATGAAGAAGTTCCTCGATTCTCGCATTCACATCGATCTTTCCGGTCAGGTGATGGATCTCGAATGGCTCCATCAGGATCTGGCGAATCGTCCGTCTCGGGTTGAGGCAGGCAGAAGGGTCCTGAAAGATGATCTGTGCTTTCTTTCTCATCTGCTTTAAATCGTTTCCCCTGAGTGAGGAGATGTCCTCTCCGTCGAGGTAGACGTGACCGTCAGTCGGATTGATCAGTCGGATCAGCGTTCTTCCGAGAGTACTCTTTCCGCATCCGGACTCTCCGACGACACCGAAGGTCTCTCCCTTGAAGATATCAAAAGAGACATCGTCGACAGCGCGAACCGTGCCGGATTTCTTATCTTTTCCTTTGAAATATACTTTGACGTGATCGGCCCGGACAAGTACGTCTTTGGAATTTTCATGTTGTTCAGTCATTGTCAGAACCTCCTGTCGTTTCGTTCAAATTGTCGTAGCGCCAGCAACGCACCTTTCGATTTTCACCAGCGGAGAACACCGGAGGCTCTTCCTGCTTACAGCGCTCCGTCGCATATGGGCATCTCGGCCAGAAACTGCAGCCTGTGATTTTATCGGTCGGGTTCGGAACCATGCCCTCGATTGTGCTTAACGGATTTCTCTCTCTCGTGATCTTCGGAATCGCACTTAAAAGTCCCTGTGTATAAGGGTGGAGAGGATTATCGAAAATCTCACGCACCGGAGCCTGCTCGACGATGTGACCGGTGTACATGACGATGACAGTGTCGCACAGCTCGCTGACAACGCCGAGGTCGTGGGTGATGAAGACAACGGAGGTCTTCATCGTCTCGTTCAAGTGGCGGATCAGATCGAGGATCTGAGCTTGAATCGTCACATCGAGAGCCGTTGTCGGCTCATCGGCGATCAGAATCTGAGGCTGACAGGCGAGAGCCATCGCGATCATGACTCTCTGGCGCATACCGCCCGACATCTGATGCGGATACTCGTAAGCACGAACCGCCGGATTTGCAATGCCGACTGCCTGCATCATGCGAATCGCTTCATCCATCGCTTCCTTCTTCTTCATTCCGCGGTGTAATCTGAGCGATTCCGCAATCTGCTTTCCACAGCGGAGGATCGGATTTAACGAAGTCATCGGCTCCTGGAAGATCATCGAGATCTCATTTCCACGGATGCCTCTCATCTCTCTCTCAGAGAGTTTTGTGAGATCCTGACCGCGATAGAGGATCTGACCGCCGGTGATCTTTCCCGGGGGATTCGGGATCAACTGCATCATTGCGAGGGAGGAAACACTCTTTCCGCTTCCGCTCTCTCCGACGATTCCGAGCTTCTCCCCGCGATGAAGCGTATAATTTAAGTGATCAACCGCGTGTACGGTTCCCGCCATTGTCCGGAATTCCACGCACAGATCTTTGATTTCAAGTATCGTCTCTGCCTGATTCATAGTGCCCTCATTTCTGTTTCGTCTCTATTTCAACTATCTCAACTCTCTTTTGCTCTATCGATTTGGTGTTCAACAATTTAAAGTAGTAGAGTAAAATGAATAAAAAAATACGAATTTATGGAATTTGTTATTTAAGTGACAGAATACCACATTTTTTTAAGGAATTCAATAAGAAGAAACAGAAAAAACGAGAGCGAAACGATGGTGAAAGAGGGATCACGGGAAGAAGGCAGATCTTAAAAAATAAAGTATTCATGGGGAGAGAAACGGGAAAAAGGCGAATGAAGATAGAAAAAAATCAAAAAAGGTATAAAAAAGTATGTTGGATTTTGTCACATTGTTGAACGAAACGCTGGAAAATGTTATAATCAGAACATCATTTAATGGGATGTGGTTTACAACTTGGGAAGATAGGTAAGTGAGAAAAGAGGAACACGACTTATGGAAGACAATATTTTTATGGAGGATCGCAAGCCGATCACCTTTGAGGAGTATTTACAGTATAATCCGAACAGCAGAGAGAATCTCGGGGAGGAGCTTCCGGTTTTCGTCTATCGTCTGCTCGAGTATTCGATCCGCGATGAACTGCTTCAGACACTCGGAAAAGAAAAACAGGTCGAGATTTTCCGAAATGCGGGACGCAAGGCAGGCGAGTATTTTGCAAAGAATCTGTTGAACCTTGATCAGCCGATGGATATCTTCATTGCGGAGCTTCAGGAGAAACTCAAATCATTCAAGATCGGTGTACTCCGGATTGAGGATATCGATGAGGAGAATGGAAAGATCATTTTGACGGTGTCGGAGGATGCAGATTGTTCCGGACTTCCGATTCTCGGAGAGACGGTCTGCAACTATGATGAGGGATTTATTGCGGGAATTCTTTCCCTGTACTCCGGAAAAGTATACACGGCAATCGAGATTGACTGCTGGGCGACCGGAGGCCGTGTCTGCCGTTTTTGCGCTGAGATCAAAGAATAAGAAGATTGAGGGAAAATCAAGGGGGAAGAATGGAAGACAAAAATTGTGAAAGGCTGTTTGAATATCTGCGCGATATTCTTTACAGCCCGGATGCGTGCCCTCTGGATGTGGAGACTCTCGACCCTCCTTATCAGAAACTGGGAAAGGGGCTTCGTTTTCTTGATAAATCGGTGAAAGAAATGAAGGAATATTCTGCGGAGCTCTCAAAGGGAAATCTCTCTGTTGCTCTGCCCGGAAGGGATAATTTTCTGTGTCAGAACCTCAAAAATATGCATACGAACCTGAAGCATATGACATGGCAGGCAAAACAGGTCGCAAGGGGGGATTACTCTCAGTCGGTTTCTTATCTCGGTGAATTTTCAGATGCTTTCAATAAGATGAGGTCTCAGCTCAGGGAGCGTGAGATGCATCTGCAAGAGGAGGCGCAGAAAGAGAAGGCGCATGCGAGTATGATGGAGGGATACAGTCTGCTTCTGATGGAACTGATCTGTCGAAGTGAGGGGCAGATTCTTGTCGTCGGTGTGGAGAATGGTCAGGTGCTCTACTGTAATACGAAGGACGCAAATGAAGATCCGAAGACGAATGAGATTTTCAAGCTCTGCCTTGAGATGACGAAGACGGCAGGCGCACTTGAACAGATACAGGAAGAAGCAGAGAAAGTCTGGGAGGCGGAGGATTCTTTACACCGAATTTTCAAGGTGACGACGGGGCTCATGCACTGGCAGGGCGAGCTTGCCTATGTGCATATCATTCGTGAGGCGACTGAGGAGAGAACGAGGGAGAAGAAACTTGAGGTCGAGGCTTATCACGATCCGCTGACGGGAATTCACAATCGTACTTACTTCGAGGAGCAGATGGAAAAACTGCTTGAGCGCAAGGAGCAGATGGTGTTCTGTTACTGTGATCTCGATCACTTAAAGTATGTCAACGACCGCTATGGTCATCTTGAGGGTGACCGCTACATCTGCCGATTTGTGGAGACGGTGAAGTCCTGTATCTGTGAAAATGACCTGTTTGCGAGAGTCGGGGGAGATGAATTCTGTATTATTCTCAGAAAGTGTCCGAAAGAGATGGCAGAGCGAAAAATGAGACGGATTCAGCGGGAATTTGAGGAGATTCTTGAAATTCCCTATCCTCAGAGCTTCAGTTGCGGTCTGGTGGAGATTTCCGGGAAAAACAGATCGCAGACGCTTGATGAGATCATACAGGACGCCGACCGTGCGATGTACGATCAGAAGCGGAATCACAAAGAAGAGTACGAAAAACAGCTGAATTATTCTGCGAGTGAGTGGATTATCAATCATACCCATGAAATGCATTAGACAAATTGTGATTATGTGGCGGATCTGGGAAATGTGATTGGTCTGGATTATGCGTCAAATGGTCTGTATGTGGATCACAATGGTCAGGTTGGAAGTAATCATAAATATTATGGAAGATAGAAAGATTAGGTAAGAGATAAAAAATAATTATGAGGAAAAAAACAGATCAAAAGACGATACGGATGCGGGCGCTTCTCGTGTTTGTGATTACGTTCCTGATCGTGCTCGGAGCCTCTGTCCTACTGAATCAGAATCAGGAGAGGGGAGAGCGACTCAAGGCAATCTACACAGCAGAGTCGACGGTGAGCAGGGTCGAATCCCAGTTGAATCGGTATTTGGCAAAATCCGATTTGATAAAAAAGATGATTGAATCTGGGATGGATGTGGAGAGCAATCTGTTTGATACGTTGTCTGAATTCATGCAGGATGAGCGACACGTGATCGAGGCGCATGAGATTGCCAAGGATGGAATCATCAACCTCATATATCCGATGGAGGGCAATGAGGCATCTATGGGCTTAAATATGTTCGAGCATCCGGAGCGAAAGCAGGAAGCCCGTCTCGCAAAAGAAAGTGGGGATTACACGATTGCCGGTCCATTTGAGCTCGTTCAGGGTGGAACGGGAGTCCTTCTGTTTGACCCGATTTATCGGGCAGATGCGCAGGGGGAGAAACAGTTCTGGGGATTTTCGATCCTCGTTCTGAATTGGGAGCGTTTTCTTGAGGAGATGGAATTAGACAAGCTCGAGGACGCAGGCTACCATTATGAGATTTGGAAGAAGAATGCTTCTGGCGGAGAGAAAAACATTATTGCCCAGTGTAAGGATGATGAAAAGATTCGCAGGAATACGCTGAGTGTTGCGTGTGAGGTTCCGAATGATGTCTGGTACTTTGACATTGTGCCGGTAAATGGCTGGGTGAGTCTTGAGCAGGCTGTCTCAGGGATTGTGGTCGCCTTTATTCTGGCACTTCTTCTGATGCTCGGATACTGGCAGTTTGAGGAGCAACGAAGGAAGGATCTCCTTCATGCGGAAAAATTGGAGAAGATGGCAGAGGAAGCACGCTCTGCAAATGAGGCGAAAACACGATTTCTCTTCAACATGAGTCACGACATCCGAACGCCGATGAATGCGATTATCGGATTTTCCAATTTTTTGAAACAACACGTTGATGACAGGGAGAAGACCTTGGAGTACATCGACAAAATCCAGACCTCGAGTTCGTTTCTGCTCTCTCTGATCAACGATGTGCTTGAGATGGCGAGGATCGAGAGTGGAAAGGCGATGCTTAAGATGGAGTCCGGTTGTCTCAGTGATCTGGTCAATTCTCTGAATGCAGTTTTTGAGCCGAGCATTCGCACTAAGAACTTAAAGTACTCCTGCAATCTGAATGTTACTCATGAGTATCTGATCTGCGATAAGACGAAACTTCGGGAGATTATTCTCAACATCCTCGGCAATGCGATCAAATACACGCCGGATGGAGGGCAGGTTACGGTGGACATCACCGAGGAGAATTTGGCGAGAGAAGGATATGCAAGGTATCGTTTCGTCGTGAAGGATACTGGAATCGGAATGAGCGAGGAATATCTGCCCCATATCTTTGAGGAGTTTACGAGAGAGCGGACGAGCACAGAGAGCAAGGTGTTCGGTGCCGGTCTCGGACTTCCGATTGTGAAGGCTCTGATCGATCTGATGGGGGGAACGGTTGAGATCGAGAGTAAGGTCGGGAAGGGAAGTACGTTTATCGTAACTCTTTCGTTTCAGCTTGCTGATCAGGAGCAGATTCGGCTTCTCGATCAGAGAAAGAGTGAGAAGACGGACTTGCAGGCATCGGATTGGGGAGAGGAAAAGCTTCGGGAAGATCCGAAGATACCGGAGAAAGCGAAGAAATCAGAGAAAACAGTCGAGAATTCCGAATCGAGCCAGGAAGCGTGTTTTCAGGGAAAACGAGTACTTCTCGCCGAAGACAACGATCTCAATGCCGAGATTGCGGAGACGATTCTCGAGGAGAGAGGGTTTGTCGTGGAGCGTGCCGCCGATGGAGAACTCTGCGTGGAGGAGCTTCAAAAAAAGCCGGAGCGCTATTATGATATGATTCTGATGGATATTCAGATGCCAAACATGGATGGTTATACGGCTGCTGAGGTTATCCGAAAGCTCAAAGACCCGAGACGACTGACCCCGATCGTCGCAATGACGGCGAACGCATTTGAGGAAGACCGGCGAAAGGCGTTTGAGGCGGGGATGAATGCTCATATTGCCAAGCCGATCAATGTGAATGCAATGTTTGAAACAATTCGGGAGATCCTTTCTGAGAGTGCGGACAGTGCAGACAGAGGAGAAGGTGAAAAGCAAGACACAGAATCAAAATCGGACCAATAACGGACCAGTAAAGAAAGACAAAAAAGATTTTGAGAGATTTTGATTTTGAATGTATATAGAAAAACGATGGAGGAAGCAAGCTATGTATGCAACATTCTGGTCGCTGGTACCGCCGATTGTGGCGATTGTGCTGGCATTGATTACAAAGGAGGTGTACAGTTCCCTGTTTATCGGAATTGTCACCGCGTCATTGTTCTGTACACAGTTTCATATTGTGAACGCGTATACAATGATGTTTGAGGAGGGATTTATCGCGTCACTCGCGGATGCCTCCCATGTGGGAATTCTGATCTTTCTGGTTGTGCTCGGAACGATCGTCGTTTTGATGAACCGTGCCGGTGGTTCTGCTGCCTACGGAAAATGGGCGCAGAACAGAATCAAGACGAGACGGGGAACTCTGCTTGCGACGTTTGCACTTGGCGTTCTCGTCTTCGTGGATGACTATTTTAACTGTCTGACAGTCGGCAGTATCATGCAACCGGTTACAGACAGGCACAACGTGTCCCGCGCAAAGCTCGCCTACATCATCGATGCGACCGCAGCTCCGGTCTGCATGATTGCCCCGATCTCCTCGTGGGCGGCAGCAGTTGCCGGTGTGACTTCTGACACGGACGGACTTGATCTCTTTATCAAGACGATCCCATACAATCTGTATTCCCTGCTGACGATCGCAATGATTCTGATGATCATCTGTCTCGATATTGACTTTGGACCGATGAAGAAGCATGAGGACAATGCGAAAAAGGGAGATCTCTTCACCTGCGGAAAGAAAGTCGAGGATGACGGTTCGATGAGAGCGATCTCGACAAAGGGAACGGTTGTTGACCTCGCGGTCCCGGTGATCGTGCTGATCATTTGCTGTGTGACGGGAATGATCTACACGGGCGGATTCTTTGAGGGAGAGAGCTTCGTCAAGGCATTTGCCGGATCGGATGCATCGCTTAGCCTTTCAATGGGATCGGCACTGGCTCTGCTGTTCACGATCGTATTTTATGTCAGTCGGAAAGTCCTGACGTTTAAGGACTGCATGGATGCGTTTCCGGATGGATTTAAGGCGATGATCGGACCGATCCTGATTCTGACCTTCGCATGGACGCTCTCCAAGATGACAAATATGCTCGGCGCGCG
Organism: Brotaphodocola sp.; assembly: GCF_983179755.1. Lineage (NCBI taxonomy): Bacteria > Bacillati > Bacillota > Clostridia > Lachnospirales > Lachnospiraceae > Brotaphodocola > Brotaphodocola sp. Next base: position 92,811 of record NZ_CFAHBC010000002.1, read on the forward strand.
TGAGTACGTCAGCATGATTTTTGAGGGAAGTGCCTCCCACATGATGGCTCTGCTTCCGGCGATTGTCTTTGTCGTTGCGATTTTCCTTGCATTCTCGACCGGAACTTCCTGGGGAACGTTCGGAATCCTGCTCCCGATCGTTGCAGGAATCAATCTCCCGTCAGAGCTTCTCGTGATCACAGTTTCCGCCTGCCTTGCAGGAGCAGTCTGCGGAGATCACTGTTCTCCGATTTCCGACACGACGATCATGTCATCTGCCGGAGCGCGCTGTGATCATATCAACCATGTGACAACCCAGATTCCGTATGTGGTGTTGGCTGCTTCCGTTTCCTTTGTCGGATACTGCATCGCGGGAACGGTACAGAACGCATGGATCGTTCTTGCAATCTGCATTCTGATCCTGCTTGCTCTGCTTCTCGGTATCCGGAAATTTGTTTCCGGAAGAGAGATTGAAGGTTAATGGTTTTTAAAAAAATCCTCATGCTTGACAGAGTGAGCATGGGGATTTTTATTATTTCATAGGAAATTGCGTCCTATGAAATAATAAATGCTCCGCAAGGATGCGCACTCGGCGCAGGAGTAGATGGTTGCCGAAGCAACCGCGCCTCGGCGCGAGAATGTGCCAAGGCACATTCTTTTTTAGTCGAATTTATTTGAGAGATGAATTGTCAAACTTCTCATTTAGCTCTATAATTGTTACTATCATATTGATATGAATTACGAGACAAAGAAAACAATTAAAATATTTATATTTGTAAGGATATATAAAATATGAGTGAATACAAAATCCAAGTCTCCATCGTTGTCCCTGTCTATAATGTGGAGTCTTATCTTGAACGTTGTGTCGAGTCGCTCTTAAAGCAGGATATCATGGATCCGATAGAGATTCTTCTGATTGACGATGGAAGCACCGATCAGAGCGGAGCGATCTGTGATGCGTACGCAAAACAAAATCCGCAAATTTTGGTCTATCACAAGGAAAATGGTGGTTTATCCGATGCGAGAAATTTTGGTCTGGACCGCGCAAATGGAGCGTATATTCTGTTTGTCGACAGCGATGACTTTATTGAACCAGATTCATGCTCTTCTCTTTTGAACGAGGCTCTCTCTCTCGATGCAGAGCTTGTGATTGGAAAAATGCAACCGATGCGTTCTACCAGGGCGATGGAGCGATATGAGCAAATTGCCGAAGAGCGTTTTGAATGTCATAAGATCTACACAGGAAAAGAGTATCTGATCGGTTGTCTTGAGGGCGGAGCGCTCCGCGTGGAAGCATGGCGGACCTTTTATAAGAGAGAGTTCCTTCAGAGCAATCAGTTTCGATTTAAAAAGGGAATTTTTCATGAGGATGAGGAGTTTACTCCGCGGGTTCTGCTAAGGGCAGAGAGAGTTGTTTTGACAGATTTGGCATTTTATCATTATGATAATATGAGAAACGGATCGATCATGAATTCCACTTCAATAAGTATGAAGAAGATTCAGGACCGCATTGCGACCTATGAGGAACAGCGAAAATTTTATCAGCGTGTGAGCCCGCGCAGACTCAGGCGACTGCTCGAGGATGATCTCTCGTGGAAGTACATGGATTGTTATTCTGCCTGTGCACCGGAAAAACGAGGAGAGCTGAAACTTAGCAGGATGATGGTTCTGCGATGTGCCTGCAGTCCAAAACGCAGGCTGAAAGCGCTGTTATTCTTAATTGCGCCGGGGATGTATGTGAAAGTGAAAAGGTGAGAAGATCAAAATTGCAGTCAGGGGAGTGAATAATCATCAAAAAGAAGAAAAGAAATAACGATACAGAAAAAGGACTTGGGAGGTTCTGGCGGAGAAAATCTTCAGCATCAGTGGAAGAGAGCACTGAGAAGATTGAGACGGCACAGGATACTGAGAAAGGGACTCAGAAAGAGTTCACAAAAACTCCGGAGACGATCGATGAGATCTCGGATGAGATTTCGGAGGAGATTGTGGAGTTGAAGCAGGATACGAAAAAGAAAAAGGCATTCCTAAGATTGCTTCGTCGCAGGGAGTTTGCTAAAAAGAAGAGAAAGATCAGATGGTCGGACGTCGCAGTTGTGCTTGCTCTCCTTCTCTTTATCGGGGCGGGAGTAGCTGCAAATATTTCTTATAACAGGACGCACTACACAATGGAATTCTATCAGATTAATTCGAGAAAGCTGAGTCATGGCATCCGAATCATTTTTATATCGGATATCCACTTGAGAGAGTATGGAGAAGATAATCAGGATTTAGTTCAGGATATCACGGAATTAGCTCCGGATCTGATTCTTCTGGGTGGAGATATTGTGATTGACAGCGAGTCGAATTATGATAATATGGTGGCATTGTGTCACAAACTTGTGGAGATTGCGCCGACCTATGGAGTGCTTGGCAATCATGAGGATGTTAAAATCTATATTCAGAAAGACAAGGATCTGATCAACCGGTTTGAAAATACGGGGATGAGATTTTTGATTAATGAGTTGGACACGCTCACGCTCTATGACAATACCGTCAGCATCGTTGGTCTCGACGGAGATCCGTCAAGTTTTGAAAAGTACGGGGCGAAGGAGCGAATGGAAACCTTTGAGGCGGAGGATAAGAGTGATTTTCAGATCTGCCTTGCTCATGTGCCGACATATTTTCCAGATATTTTGAGTCAGTACCATTTTGAACTTGGTCTGGCGGGAGACGCGCATGGAGGACTGATTCGTCTGCCGAAAATTGGAGCTCTGTACTCCCCGGATGAGGGACTTTTTCCGGAGTATGCGGGAGGAGAGTATACACTTTCCAATAAAGCGCATCTCATTGTGAGCCGTGGAATGGGCGATTCGAGCTGGTGGCCGAGAATCAACAATGTGCCGGAATTGTCTGTAATTGATGTTGATTAATGCGGTTAATGAAAAAAATGAAAAAATTAAAAAAATATAAAAAACAGAAGAAACTGGGAAAGGAGGGATGCAATGAAAGATCTGAAAGAACAAATCAAGCATATTTTGCGCCTGATCTGGCAGAATAAATACCGCCTTTTTTCCTGCGGTGTAGCCCTCTGTATTCTTTTCGGCGGGATTCATTATTTTGAGAGCCGGAGTCAGGCGAGCGTAGATATTTACTTTAACTATTCGGAGGCATCACAGGGACTCAGTCCGAATAAAACGAGATTTAATTCCTATGAGCTGGTATCGGATGATATTCTTCAGAATGCAATCGAGAGAGTGGGTCTTCAGGGAACGATAACGAGCAGTCAGCTGGCAGGATGCCTTTATCTCAAACCGGTTGACACCGGAAATGTCGGTGGTTCAAGTGAGTATATTACCACAACATACTATATGTCATTAAATGCAAGTACTCTTGATTTGAAAAATCGAAAGGCAATGGACCTTTTGAGAGGAATCTGTGCCTCCTATCGAGCTTTCTTCCTTGAGAATTACTGTGATAATCAGGAGATTCCTAAGGAAAAGCTAGAAGTCACCTCGGAGTGTGAGCCTTATTTGAGATTGAATGAGATTCAGCTTCGCGCGCAACAGCTATCGCGATATCTGAATGCGCGTCTTGATGAGAATAAGAGTTTTATCGATACGGATAACGGTGACCGCTCCTCGAATAATTTCACAACGATGGGAAAGAGAGTCAACAATTTGATCAATTATGATATTCCGAATGCGATGGCATTTGTGATTGAAGGCGGAGTTGCAAGAGATCCGCTGATTCTTACGCGAATTCTGGAGTACAAGAATAAGATTGATGACATTACGGCGCGCAAAAACATGGCATACTATGATGCCAACAAGAATGGAATTTCCATCTATGAAAAATCGATGACAGCAGTTGTCATGATTCCGACAACTGATGAGCTTCAGGAGTATTATATGTCCAGAACGAAGACCGCGATGGATAAGATGGCGCGAATCGCAGATGACTCCCTCGGAGCCTCGATGGATTACCAATCAGAAATTATCAGCACAAGTTATATCATTCAGAAAATTAATGAGAGTGCAGACAACTGGGATCGCCTTTCAGCTGCGCAGGGAATGGTCAACAAGCTGGAGGAGGAACTCAATAGCATCTCGGAGGATCTGTTTGTGCTTGATAAGGCGTACATCAAATATAAGTCGCAGAACTACATCACGTTTACTTACAACGATGCTTCTTTTGCACAGAGAATCAATGCGAAAAAGACTCTGATGCAGACGATTCTCGTTATGGCGGGTGGTTGTGCATTCTTTTATGTGAGAGCGAACAGAAAGGAAAAGAGAGGACGAGCAAGTGAAAAAATTTGAGATATTCAGATATCTGAAACGATTTAGCGCCTTGATTTTTCTGATGGCTGTTGCCGGAGCAATCATGATTTACATGTATGCACAGGGAAAACAGCAGTATACGGCATCTCTGATTATCAAATATACGAATGAGGGAATTAAAGATGGATTTACGCCAGATGGAAGAAAATTGGATGTAAATGAGATCTATTCCTCGGCGGTGATCTCGCAGGCAATCGACTCGCTGGGCAGTTCCGGAAAACTAAATGTAATCCGATCGAACTGTAAGGTCGATGAAGTGATTCCTGATGAGCAGGAGAAGATCAATGAGGCGCTGATTGAAAAGGGAGAGGAAGTTACTTACTTTCCGGACACCTATAAAGTCAGTCTGGTTGTAAGCGGAAAAGAGGGCGGAAATTATGCCCGAAATATGCTTGATGCGATCATGCAGAGTTACTGTACCTACTACACGGAGAATTACATCGAGCAGAGATTGTCACTGAACCCATCTTCCAATCTTCTCGAGAGCGGTTACGACTACTATGAGTGTATCCGAATTCTGGAAGATGATACGAATGCAATGTTGCAATTCCTGGAGGCAAAAAAGGAAAATTATCCGAAATTCCGTTCGTCAAAAACGGGATATCGTTATTCTGATCTTTATGATATCTATGTAGACTTTAAGAAATATACGATTCCGGAGCTTTATGCGAAAGTATTGAACGGTCCTCAGGTCAGAGATGGAGAGGTGCTCAGAAAGTTTCTGGCAAACAGCATTACGACCTCGAATCAGCAGGAGGCGGTTGAGACGGAGCGTCGTCAGAAAATCGACAGCCTGATTCAGCAGTATGTGGAAAAAAATACGGGAATTCTCGAGAGCTATTTCACGGAGGATGGAGAGAACGTCTCCTCGAGTTATATTTTAAAAGAGATTGAGGAAGCAGGTTCCGGCGAAAAAGCAGAGACGACTTACGATGGATTAATCCTTGAGATGGTTGGAATTGATGAAGTGATTGCGGCAGATCAGATTGATCGCGCTTTTCTCGATGAAATTCTTATGGCATTTGAGTCTGTCGGTTCCGGAAGCAGTGGAACGGAGGAAGAGCATGCCGAGATGGAGAGACTGATCAACGATTACGAGAATCAGCTTGAGAAGTATTATGAGATTGTCAATATCAGCAGTAAGGAGCTGAACCTTTATATCAGTGCGGATTATCTGAAGATGGTCAGCTCTGTGCGTGTTGCTCCGTCGATCAACATCAAACTTTACAGTGTGATCGCTCTGGTATTCTTCTTCATAGTCGGATGCTGTGGTGCAATTGTTCTCGGAAGAACTTCAGATATCGTTGATTATCTGTTGTATACAGATAAAAAATCCGGTCTTCCGAACCGTGAGAAGCTCAATGTCTACATTGATGATATGGCGAAGAGAATCCTTCCGGAGGACTTTACCTGCTTCTCCTTACAGCTTGATAACCTGTCGGAACTCTCAAAGCGTTTTGGCTATACGGTCGGAGATGGAATGCTTCGAGATTTCTCTGGTCTTGTTCAGCTGATGGGAGATACAGATGGCATGGTTGGATACAACGGTGTCGGAAAGTTCGTTGCTTTCTTTGACGAGTGCAGTGACAAGAAGGCGAAGGTCATCCTCAAGATTTTAGATAGTCAGGTAGAGGAATATAACAAGCTGAATCCGGAATATCCGATTAAGTATACAGCTTCGTGGTCGACGACGACGGAGGTCGGAATGTATGAGATTCGAGAATTGCTCCGCAGTGCGCAGTCTAAGATTCGTGATCTCTATGATGCGAAGATGAAGGCGCGTGGGGGAATACAGGAGGAAGTAAGAGAGGAAACTCCGAAAGATCAAAACAATCAGGCAGGGCAGAGCGAGGAAAAGGCAGTTGACAAAATTGAAATTGGAAATGAAAAGCCGGAAACCGTGGAACAGCCTGAGAGCTTAAAATAAACGGAGATGAGTGAAGAGAACGACTCAAAAGAAAATAAAGAAGACAAATAAAACAGACGGGAGAAACAGAGGATGATACGCAATCAACGACCTTATCAGTTGATGTATTTCAAGACAGGAAACAGACCGGTTTCTCTGGCGGTTGCGCTCTGTGCGAGAATTTGCGGAAGGCTTGGATTTCTGGTGGGTGGACTCCGAAGGCAGGAGATAAAACCTCAAGATTCTCTTGAAAAGACTCGGAAGAGTCTTGAAGAACTCTGCCCGAAACCGGAGTCGGATGCCCCAGAATGGAAGCCGATGGCAGATCTGGATCCGGCGGTTAATTTGTCTGTGATTGTGCCGGCGCACAATGCAGAGAAATACATAGAAACCTGTGTGGACAGCATTTTAAACCAGAAGGGGGATTACCGGATTCAGGTAATTCTCGTCAATGACGGATCGACAGACCGGACGGCAGAGATTCTCGAGAATTATCGGGGATTGGCAAATGTCGGCATTATTGATCTTCATGAAGGCGGAAGCGCGTCAAGAGCAAGAAATGAGGGACTTTTACATGCCGTCGGAAGGTATCTGATGTTTGTGGACAGTGATGACAAGTTACGCCCTCATGCAGTGGAAGCTCTGATGCGCACGGCAGAACAGGAAGATGCCGATGTTGTTCAGGGTGGATGGCAGTACATGGATGAGGCTGGAATTTACGGCAACATTCAGATCTATGAGGAGATGAGGTATACGGCTCGTCACAGAGCGGACTGTCTCGATCTTCCGGGAATGCCCTGGGGAAAGGTGTATAAGAGAGAACTCTTTGAGAAGATTCGGTTCCCATCGAACTATACCTGTTTTGAGGATACAATCATTCATTTTCTGGTTTTCAGAAAGGCAAAGACAATCGTCTCAATCAGAGAGAACGTATATCTGTGGAGAAAGAATTTTTCAGGAATTACCTCTACAAGTCAGGGACGACCATCTGCGGTTCAGGGTTACTGGATCGTGGAGGAGATGCTTGAGCGGGACAGGATTCTTGGTCTTCCACACGACCAGATGTTTTTTGAGAGTCTGACGATGCAGTTGTCAAATTATTGTTATGCAAATCTTCGCGGACTTGAGGAGGCAGGAAAACAGGAAGTTTTTCAGCTGTGTTGTGCCCTGTATCAGAAGTATCAAATAGAGTGTGAAAAAGAAATTGGGAAAATGGCGTATGCGATTCGTTGCGGTGCAAAGGCGTTGCAGATGAATCGATATGATTTATGGTGTAATCAGGGCAGATTGTTTCAATTGATGAATTGATGACAATTCAAGTTTTCATAAGCGGTGATGGAAGAGTTTTATTTAATTTTGCCATAGGGATCGTCAGGCATCACCAAGCGGAAAGAGAGTGAAAAAGGGAACAGGGGGATAAGATGATTCGGATTTTACAGTCGGTGAGCAATATGGATCGGGCAGGACTTGAGACCATGTTGATGAATTACTATCGTCATATTGATCGCACAAAAGTGCAATTTGATTTTATTGTAAATAAACCGAAACCGGGCAATTATGATGAGGAAATTAGACTTATGGGAGGGAGGATTTTTCTCAGCCCGGGGTTGAGTCCGCTTCGCTATCCAAAGTATCTGCGCTTTGTGAAAGAGATTGTCGAGAAAGACGATCGGATCAAAATTGTTCACGCTCACAATGAGGCAATGGGATTTTATGCGCTGAATGGGGCCCAAAAAGCAGGTGTGAAGGTTCGGATTGCACATGCGCACAATACTCAGATTATCCGCGATTACAAATGGGCGTTGAAGATGGTTTGTAAACGTCTTTTGCCTTTTGCCGCGACTGATCTGTGGGGATGTGGCAGGGATGCCGGAATTTATTATTTTGGAAAAAAACGCTGGAATGAGCGGGGAGTAATAATCCGCAATGCCATAGAGACGGATAAGTTTGCCTTTAATACGGCAGTCCGGGATGAGATGCGAAAAAAGTATGATTTGAAGGGAAAAAAAGTGCTTGGTCATGTTGGGCGCTTTAATCTTCAGAAAAATCATAATCGTCTGCTTGAGATTTTTGTAGCTTATCAAAAGCGCAACCCTGAGTCGGTACTCGTTTTAGTGGGAGAAGGCGAATTGGAATCGGAAATCCGAGAAAAGGCAGAGAAGTTTGGAGTGGCAGATAAAGTGATTTTTGCCGGTTTGCGACAAAATGTGAATGAGTGGTATCAGATGATGGATGTCTTTTTATTGCCATCTCTGTTTGAGGGGCTTCCGGTTGTCGGGGTCGAGGCACAGGCAGCAGGACTTCCGTGCATATTTTCCGATCGGGTAACCGATGAGGTGGCTTTGTCCGATCAGGTGATTCGTCTGCCATTGGAAGTGGAGGATGAGAAGTGGGTGGAAGCGATCGAATATTTGATTCTGCATAAAAAAGACCGGAAACAGGGGGAAACCGTTGTAAAACAGGCGGGATATGACATTGCGATTGAGGCAAAACGACTGCAAAATCTGTATCTGTCAATGAGTAAACGGTGAGAGGAGGAAACATAGAGTGGATGCGTTGAGTACGCCCAAAAAGAACGGAAGGCGTAATTATATGGATGCCGGAAAAGCGTTGGCGATTCTCCTTGTTATTTATGGTCACACGTTTCGAGAGTCCATGCGTGCGGAGTTTCGCTGGTGTGATTTGTCATATGTGTTTGTTTACCGGGTTCATGTCTCTCTGCTCTTTATCCTGTCCGGAATGGCATATGCGTTGACGAAAGAGAAAAATAAAAAGTTGACCTCGGCACAGTATCTGAAAAAGAAGGCGGGAAGCCTGCTTGTTCCGTGGATTTCCTATTCGATTTTTGTCTATCTCGTGTTTGCCTTTGCACAGTTGATTCCGGCAAGTCGTCAGATTCTGGAGTCGAGTGCGTATCACTTTTTGACTCCGATCGATTATGTGATTGCACTGCTTCGCAATGAGAACCCGTACAGCTTTCATATCTGGTATCTTCAGACCCTGTTTCTGTTTACCAGCCTGACGTTTCTCTTTGACAGGCAGGTTGAGGATGAGCATAAGCAGAGACTTGTCAAGATCATTCTGATTCTTCTGCTTCCGGCTTTTTATGAATGGTTTTGTGAAAAATGGATCTGGACATTCAAGGGATTTTTCCAGAAGTATCAATTCTTTCTTCTCGGCACAATTTTGCCAGAAATGTTTTTGGAAAAAAAGAAAAATCTTCTGATGGGAACGGGGCTTGCGAGTGGAGCCTATCTGTTTTTTTTGCTGTTTCATCCGCTGAAAGAGTGGTATGCGATGCCTTATCCGGGCTTACTGCTTTGCTATGTGGAGAATATGGCGATTGCGGGATTTGGTCTTGGAATTCTTGCCGTGTGTCTGAAAATGGAAAAATATCTTGGTTATCTCGCAGAGTTTGGTCGCCATACGCTGACTTATTATCTGTATCATCAGCCATTCTGCTGTGCGCTTTTCGGACTTTTGTTGTACAACAAACTGCATCTGTCTGCGTGGCTTACGGTTGTCATGTGCATGATGGCAAGCCTGGTGATTCCGACCCTGATTTTAAAAATATTCGGGCGTGGAAAACTGGGAATTGTTTTAAGGAGAATCGGACTTCTGGCATAAAAAGAGGGGAGACATTATGAGGAAAGCCACAGCAACAACTGCGTATGAAAAAAACAAACGAGTGGTTTTAAATATCATTTCCGGTCTGTCCTATCAGATCGCCATTGCGGTCTTCGGACTGATTATTCCGAGACTGTATCTGGTGAGCTTCGGATCGGACGTAAATGGACTAAACAGCACAATCAAAAATATTTTTGCTTACCTGGCTCTGCTTGAGGCGGGAGTTGGTCTGTCTGCGCAGTATGCGCTCTATGGGCCTGTCGCGGAGGGAAAAACGGATGATATCAATGCGATTCTGTCGGCGACGAGACGGTTTTATCTGAAATCGAGCGTGATTTACACAGCCTTGACGGTGGCATTTGCTCTGATCTATCCGCTGATCATTAAGACGAGTTTGAGCTATTTTACGGTCTGTGTGATTATTCTGCTCTATGGAATTCCGGGAATCATTTTGTTTTCCCTGCGCGGAAAATACAATGCATTTTTGGAGGTTGAGGGAAAGCGGTATATCATTTCCTGGCTCTCCACAATCACCTTTATTCTGTCAAATGTTCTGAGACTGGCATTTTTGATGATTTCCGACAATCTGCTTTTGATTCAGGCGACATACTGTCTGCCGTCTGTGATTCAGGTTGTTTTTGTGATTCTCTATGTCAGAAAGCATTATGACTGGATAGACTGGAAGGCGAAACCGGATTATTCTGCCCTCTCCCAGAAAGGTTCCGTTCTCGTTCACCAGATTTCCAACTGTATTTTCAGCAACACGGATACGATTATCATCTCGTTCATGTGTGGAATGAATTACGCGAGCGTGTATGCGATCTACTCGCTGTTCTTTGCGAATTTCCAGAAGATTGTCACCTCGTTTTCCAATGGATTGACATTCAAATTTGGTCAGATGTATCAGATCGAGAAAAAGCGATTCGATCGGGAATTCAGCCAGTACGAATCGGTCTTTTATATGTTCCTGTTCTGGGCGTATACGGTCATCACCGCTTTTCTGATGCCGATCATCAGACTGTATACGGGTGGGGTTGCAGACGCCGAGATTTATGACAATGTCTGGATTCTGATTCTGTTTGCAATGTGGACGGTGATGTCGGGAATAGAGATTCCTCTGATTCAGCTTCAGTCGATTGCGGGAAAATTTGATGATACGAGAAATCAGGCATTGATTGAGATGATGATCAACATTGTCCTCTCTTTAATCATTACATGGAAACTTGGAATGAGTGGATGTCTGATTGCGACGATTATTGCCCTGCTTTACCGAATCAATGCAATGGTGATCTACACCTCAAAGTATATCTTGGAACGAAGCTGTCTGAAAAGTTTTAAGAAGATTTTGGTGAACACGGCAGTCGCAGTTGGAGTTCTCGTTCTGATTGGAACGGAGAGTTGTGAGGCAGTCAGCTATTTTTATGTCATGTGGCGTGCGATTATGAATTCATTCTGGATTGCAGGACTTTTCCTCGTTGCAAATCTTGTGACGGATTTTGGAGAGTACAAAGGACTTTTTGACAGTGTGAGAGCACGGTTCTGATAGGGGGAAAACTATGCCGAGAATATCGTTTATTCTTCCGGTTTACAATATGGAAAAGTATCTGCCGAGGGTCGCTGAATCTCTGAAAAAGCAGACGATGGGGGACTTTGAGGCGATTTTTGTGAATGATGGCTCAAAAGATCGGAGCGGGGAGATCTGTGCGGAACTTGAGAAAGAAGATTCCAGATTTCGAGTGATCTCAAAGCCAAACGGGGGAGTGGCAAGTGCGAGAAACACGGCCCTCGATCTGGCGACAGGGGACTATCTCTTTTTTCTTGATCCGGATGACTGGATTGAGGCGGAGACGGCAGAGATCCTGACGGAGACAGCAGATCGAGAGCGGGCAGACATTGTGATGTTTGGAAAATACAATGATTTTTACGATGAAAAGGGAAAATGCGTCAAGAGTGTCAAAGCACTTCCGCCGATTACGGGTGTCTTTTGCGGGGAACCGTTTAAGGAGTATTTTGACAAGCTGGCGACCTCCTTTTTTATCACGACAAAGCTGATGAGGCGGGAGTTTGTGGAGAGATATCATCTTCGCTTTCCGGCTAAGAGTATCGGGGAGGATGGGCTTTTTTATGTGGAATTTTATCGTCACAATCCGTCCTGCCTTGTCGTGATTGATCGTCCGCTGTATCATTACACGGAGGCGAGGAGCAATTCGCTCTCAAATTCCTACCATCCGGAGCGTGTGAAGGAGAATTTCTATCTCAGCAGTGCAATCCGCAGTGTGGTGGAGGAGTGGGGACTGATGGACAGTCCGCTTCACAGAGCAAAGGTTGCCTACTGCATTCTTCGGGATCTTCAACTTGGAATCAAGAATATCAGTCTTGGACCGATGACATTTGGTGAACGGTATCGATGGTTGCGTGATGCGATGAGAGATTCGTGGGTAAAGAGATCGGTGAGAGAAGTCCCGTTGAAAACGGAAAAGAACCGGAATGATAAAATTAAGTTACAGCTCTTAAAATGCCATCTTTATGGGGCTGTGTTGATTCTTTCCGGGTGCAACCAGAAAAAGCGTGGATAACAATCGACTTTGTCGGATGTGGATACAAACATTTATGTGAAAGGTTGATAAGGGATATTAAGAACGAATTAGAAAAAGAGGGGAAAAGTAGGATGAGAAAGGCAATTCGTCTGCTCTGCTATGGAAAAGAGCTGGCATTTATGGCATTTTTTAAGGCGGTCGGAGCGGTTCTTCGGGCGTGCTCGCCGAAATACCGGAATATCTGGCTTGTCGGGGAGCGCGGAAATGATGCGCGCGATAATGGGTACTGGTTCTATCATTATCTCAGGACGGAACATCCTGAGATTTCGTCCTATTATGTGATTTCTGAGGACAGCGTAGACCGAAAGAAGATCACAGCTTTAGGCGGTGCAGTGGCACAGCGCAGTCTGAAACACTATCTGCTCTACTACTGCGCGGATGTCCTTGCGGGAACCCACATTCAGCCATGTGCACCGGATTTGATGGTTCACTATCATTTGGCGAGCAAGGGAATCAGGGCAAGAGGCAAGCAGATTTTCCTGCGTCACGGAATTATAAAAGATGAGATGGAATGGCAACATCGCGATCGCTTTTACACCGATCTTTTTTGTTGTGGGGCAAAGCCGGAGTATGAATTTATCCGGGACACATTTGGATTTGCGAAAGAGGTTCCGCAATATCTGGGACTTTGCCGGTTTGACAACCTGATTCGTGCAGGAAAACGCGACAAGGTGATTCTCGTGATGCCGACGTGGAGAGGATCATATTATCCGTCCGGAGATGCATTTTTGAAGACGGCATTTTTTGAAAAATTTCAGTCGTTTCTGTCGAGTTCGAGAGTGAAAGAAATGTTGGAAACCTATGATTATCAGCTGATTTTCTATCCGCATGTGGAGATGCAGAAGTATAATAAGCATTTTCATACGGATTCTGACCGAATCACAATTGCCGACAAGTCGACACACGATGTTCAGCAGTTGCTGATGAGTTGTTCGCTGTTGATTACGGATTACTCAAGTGTCTTTTTTGATGTGGCATTTCTCGAAAAACCGGTTCTGTTTTACCAGTTTGATGAGGAGGAATTTAGAAAGTATCACTACCAGAAGGGATATTTTGATTACCGGAGAGATGGATTTGGTCCGGTCTGCACAGCGGAAAACGAAGTTCTTGAGGAGACGAGAGCGTGTCTTGAGCGAGGAATGGAGCTTCAGGATGATTATAGGGAGAGAGTTCGCACCTTTTTCCCGATGAGGGATGCAAAGAATTGTCAGCGCACGTTTGAGGCGATTAAAAAACTGATTTAATTATTACCAATCAATTCCATACGAATATTTCCTTTTTCATTTCCACATACTATCCATACGAAACACGATATGGAAGATCTGTTAAATATGTGATGTTGAGAATGCTTATGAATGCTTATGAAGCAAGTCATTGTTGCTGTTTAACAGGAAGTGAGATATGCAGGAGGAAGAATTATGAAAGCTACGGGAATTGTGAGAAGAATTGATGACCTTGGACGGGTGGTGATTCCCAAGGAAATCCGGCGGACACTTCGTCTGAGGGAGGGAACACCGTTGGAGATCTTTACAGACAGAGAGGGCGAAGTAATCTTAAAGAAGTATTCTCCGATGATGGAGCTGACAGCATTTGCGGGGCAGTATGCGGAATCGATGGCGCAGTCGACGGGAATGACAGTCTGTATCGCAGATCGGGATCAGGTGATTGCAGTGGCTGGTGGTCCTAAGAAGGAACTTCTTCAAAAGACGATTAGTTCGCAGTTGGAGGAGGCAGTCAATGAGAGGGAGACATTTCTCGCAGGAATTGGAGGTCGGGCGATGATTCCGGTGGCGGATGAAGATCTTGAGGGGATCACGGCACAGGCGATTGCGCCGATCATCTGTGAGGGAGATGCGATCGGAGCGGTGATTCTGATGAGTCGGGAACCACGGGTGAAATTCGGAGATGCGGAGCTTCGACTTGTCACGACGGCAGCGGGATTTTTGGGTCGCCAGATGGAAGCGTAGGTTCTGGCAACGAGCATAGATATGTCGGATTGCTTTTTCTCCTTTTCTAAGCTATAATGAGCGTTAACGAACAAGTGTGGTGAAAAAGGAGAAGGGCAAATGACAATGGAAGAAAACAAAAAGAATCTTGCTGAGGGAGACTGGGAGCTCTCAGAGGAGTATTATCATCAGGATAGTTCGGAAAAGACGCTGAATCTTGAAGATTTCATTGAGGCAGAAGAACCGGACGGCAGTGAGGAGGAGACTTTCGGAAAGGACGATGAGCTTGGCGTGGAGCTTTCTCGCGTGGCAGAGCAGGTACGTCAGACGATGGAGCTTACGGCGCAGGGAATGTCTGCGGAGGAGATTGCAGAGCGTCTCGGAGTCGAGGCTTCCTATGTGCGCGACATTGCAGTCTGTGTGCAGGCATTTCCGGAGGATAATCCGATGGCAGTTGCACGTCTGCTTGTGCTCGGTTAAAGGGGGCTGTCCGGATGTTTTTTATCATGGGAATCAGCCAGGGAGAGAAGAAACTGAACTTTGACCAGACGATCGTGTGCAATCACTGCGGACAGTATGGTCATCTGGAAGTTTATATGATTTATTCTTATCTGAGCCTGTTTTTTATTCCGATTTTCAAGTGGGGACGCCGGTACTTTGTAAAGACAACGTGCTGTGGCGCATCTGCGGAACTTGATGCAGAGCTTGGACACCAGATTGAGCGGGGAGAGGTGACCTCTCTGCCGGAGAATATGATTCCGCACAGTCCGGATGAGTATGCACCGCACCGGATGCATCGCTGTCCTTCCTGCGGATTTGAGACGGAGGAAGATTATCAGTACTGTCCGAAATGTGGTCAGAGATTGAATTGAAAATAAAAATAACAATAAGAAAAAAAGATAAGAAAATGAATAAAAGGGATGAGACAGAATGGCATTCTGTTTCGTCCCTTTTTGGGCTTTTTTAGAATTTCGGATGATGGAATCTGTGCCTGATCGTATGATCGAAAGATTCACCGGAACATATTTGTGATCTCATGAAAGAGTGCGATGTCGCTCTGCTTGATCTTGATGTTGGAGACGAGTTCTTCGCCCTCAGGTGTTGTCACCTTGAATTCGATCACGGTTCCCTCCTTGATTCCACGTTTGCTGACTGCGGAGAGAAAGAGCGGGAAACGTGGATGATTGGATTTGAAACGTTCCCAGGCAGATTTTAACTGAAGAAGTTTTAATGGATTGATTGGACTCATTTGTATAAAAAGCTCCTTTTAAATTTAATAGCTTATATTATATCCGGATTTAAGAGAATTCACAATCTTTTTACTTCGCTCAAAACTATAATATTGTTGCAATAAGAGTGGTGAATAAGATATAATCAATCTAAAATATTTACTCCCGAAAAAATCATGTGAGGAGGCTATAAAATATAATGAAAATAAGTCGACTTCCACAATATATTTATATAGAGTGGGTAAAACATGGCTTGAATAAACATGGAAATTACTGTAAATTTCAAAATAGAGCGTTACCTCTTTCTTCACAGATTGAATGTGAAAATGGTGCTCAGTACAAGATTGAAGGATTGATTTTGAAACATAGATGCAGTTTAAGACTCAGAAAGGGCAGTGTCTTAAATATAGGCAAGAATGTCTCATTTAATAATAATTGTACATTAACCTGCCGTGGCAAGATTTCTATTGGAGACGATACAAACATTGGACCTAATTGTGCAATATTTGATCATGATCACGATTATAGGTCAAGCGACAGAAAGGGCAATTTCAAAGTCGGATCAATCACGATTGGGAAAAATGTTTGGATTGGAGCTAATGTTACAATATTAAAAGATAGTGTGATAGGGGATAATTGTGTTGTTGGAGCTGGCAGTGTTGTAAAGGGTAAATACCGTGAGAATACGGTTATTGCAGGAAATCCGGCGGTGGAAAAGAAAGTAATCGAATAACAAATAATAGAAACCAGGTGATTGTTGAGATTGCCTTGGGGAGAAAAGAGGAACGTGTATGGAAAAGAGAGGATGTGGCATGCTACTTCCGGTAGCGAGCCTTCCGTCAAAGTATGGAATCGGAGCATTTTCAAAAGAAGCCTATGAGTTTGTCGATAAACTTGTGAAGGCGGGACAGCAGTACTGGCAGATCTTGCCGTTGGGACCGACGGGCTATGGGGATTCTCCGTATCAGGCATTTGGTGCGTTCGCAGGAAATCCATACTTTATTGACTTAGAGCAGTTGATTGAAGCTGGTCTGCTGACCGAAGAGGAATGCCAGATGGTAGACTTCGGAAGTGATGACCGCGATATCGATTATGGAAAGATTTACGAGAATCGATTCCCGCTTCTGAAGAAAGCGTTTTTGCGCTGGGAGGAACAGCAGAAGAAGGCAGGGCTGGATGAGAAAGAAATCCGGAAGTACTTAAAGAAACAACTCCGTGCGGAGACGAGAGATTACTGTTTCTATATGGCGCTGAAGAATCAGTTCGGAGGAAAGAGCTTCAGCGAGTGGGACAAGGATATTCGTACCCGCGAGGATGATGCGCTCAAGCATTATAAGAAAGAGCTGGGAGAAGAGATTGCATTCTATGAGTTCCAGCAGATGATTTTTGAGAAGCAGTGGAAGGCACTCAAGACTTATGCAAATGAGCGTGGAATCCGCATCATCGGAGATATTCCGATCTATGTGGCATCGGACAGCGCAGACAGCTGGGCACATCCGGAGCTTTTCCAGTTCGATGAGGACTGTCGCCCGACCGCGGTTGCAGGATGCCCGCCGGATGCTTTTTCTGCAACCGGACAGCTTTGGGGCAATCCGCTCTATCGGTGGGATTATCATAAAAAGACGGGATATTCCTGGTGGATGGATCGCATGGAGTACAGTTTTGAACTCTATGATGTCGTTCGTGTCGACCATTTCCGTGGATTTGATGCCTATTATTCGATTCCGGCAGGATCAAAGACCGCAGAGTTTGGTCACTGGGAGGACGGTCCGGGATATGACCTTTTCAAGAAGATGAAGGAGCGTTTTGGAACTCTTGATATCATTGCCGAGGATCTTGGATTTTTGACTCCATCGGTATTTAAACTTGTGGAAAAGACGGGATTTCCGGGAATGAAGGTTCTGGAATTTGCATTCGACGGAGGTCCGGGAAATCAGTACCTGCCACATCACTATGAGAAGAACTGTGTGGTGTATACAGGAACGCATGACAACATGACGCTTCAGGGATGGTATCATGAGCTGAATCCGGAGACGAAAAAATTTGCGGTAAATTATCTCGGAAATGAGCGGATTCCTCAGGGAGAGATCCACTGGGATTACATTCGCCTTGCGCTCGCAAGTACAGCTCGCCTTGCCGTGATTCCGGTTCAGGATTATCTCGGACTTGGAAATCGTGCGAGAATCAATGAGCCGTCCACACTCGGAAAGAACTGGCGTTGGAGAATGAAGACGGGAGATCTGACGGAGGAGATTCTTGAACGATGCAGACAGATGGCGGAGCAGTACAGCCGTGTGCCGGAGGATAAGCAGGAAGATGAGCCGGAAAAAGATTTAGAGAAAATGTGAGCATCAAATGAAAAACACTGTATAAAAATAATTCCCAAAACAAAATAAGAAAATCAAAATAGATAAAATAAAATGAGCAAAGAAAAAGCTGTCCGTTTCGGTTCCCTTGCGAAACCAAAATAGACAGCTTTTTTTTATTCGTTGAAATCATCCCAACGGGAAAGGATTTTAATCTTAATCTTACTGAAGATCAAGAACAAGTCCATCCTCGGATTCTTCCTCGCTCGAAGATTCCGTCGTTGTTTTATCTGTGTCGGTGATAGAACGTTCACTGATGGATGTTGTGGACTCTGTCTCGTCTGAATCAGAGATCACAGCGTCATTCTGATCGGTCCCTCCGGGAAGAATCGTCTCAGTCTCGCCCTCACCGATCTGGTGAAGCGGGCCATCTGAGGATTCCAAAGATTCTGCCATTCCGTTTTTGTGAATCATATAACTGCGTTGAACTTCATTTCCTGCCTTGTCCAGAGCGGTGATCTGAATTCCATTGCTTCCCACCTTATAGGAGATGATGCCGGAGGAACGGTCAAAGACAAGCGGTTCAATCGACTGTCCGTCAGCGTTTACAGCCTTGATCGAGTCAAAGTTGACTCCGGACTGGCTGTCGTTGACATTCAGGGTCAGAATGTCTTTGTCGAACTTCGGAGAGTCGAAGGTCGGCGGAACATCGTCGAGAACGTTGACATGGTCGAAAAACTGTCCGAACATTCCGTTGATATTTGTGATGTCAGCTTCCACAGAACCATTTTTGTTGACGGTCACGACATAGGAACGCTTGGATTCCTGAGTCATCTCAAGCGGAGTTCCATCGAGCGTTACCTCAAGAGATTTTACTGGGAACAGGGAGGTAACCTGAACCCGAACCTGAGTAGTCAGATAGTCCTGTGTGTCTGCGACTTCAATCGTAAGTTTTGGGGAAGCCGTCACACAGTAAAAAAGAATTCCGTTAAAAATCAGAAACGGAAGGACATAAAAAAGCAGTACATGCCGAAACCCATCGGATCTTCTCCGGGTATGGCTGGACTGCCGACTGGATTGATTCTGATATGATCCCATAGAACACTCCTTATTTCCAGGCTGATGCCTTGATTTCTGCACATAAGCATAACAGAAAAACAGGGCTTTTACAAGAAAAGATTTTCTTACAATCATTCTTTTCAGTCACAATCAGGTATGATATAATGAGCGCAAAAGAAAAAATTAAAATTATCATTCATAAAAGAAAACGGGGGCGTGTCAGGGCGGGCTGACCGGTGTGAAAGGAAGTACGATGATCGAGAGAGCAGCGGAATTTGCGACAGAGGCACATGAGGGTGTGATGAGAAAGGGAAGCAAAGTTCCTTACATCTATCATCCGATGGAGGTAGCGCTGATTGTAGCGCTTTTGACGACGGATGAGGAAGTGATCTCAGCGGCATATCTGCATGATGTGCTGGAAGATACAGAAGTGACTCCTGAAGAGCTGGAGGAGGCTTTTGGACCGAGAGTGAGAAGTCTGGTAGAATCAGAGAGTGAGAACAAGGCATTGACCTGGAAAGAGAGAAAGGGAGCGACGATTGAGCGTTTGAAGACGGCATCGTTAGAGACAAAGATTCTTACGCTAGGGGACAAGTTGAGTAATATGCGTTCGACTGCCCGTGATTATATGGTGGAGGGTGAGAACATCTGGCAGCGCTTTCATGAGACGAGACCGGAGTGTCATCGCTGGTATCTTGAAGGGGTTTTGGAAGGCTTGAAAGAGCTTGAGAATACCTCAGCATATCAAGAACTTGTGCGCCTCTACCACTTTGTCTATGAGGGCAAGTGGGGACTGATGACGCCGGAAAAGAAATAATGATGGAGAAGAGGAAAAAGAACGATGGAACCACGCGAATATGTAGTAGAACAGATTGATGGAGATTATGCGCATTTGAGAAGAACGGATGCACAGGAGGAAGAACTCAAGCTGGTGGCGCGCGCCCTGCTTCCGGATGGGATTATGGAGGGAAGCCGTCTCCATTATGAGATGCTGGAATATACGTTGGCATAAGCCAAGACAGCGCAGATGTCCCTCCATTTGTTATCGTATAGATAGGGGGACAAAAGTGATTAAATGATTATCGAAAATTTTATTCTTTATATTTTATTTTGGGAAAAAGTCTGATGCGAGAGTCTGATAGGATTCCGCATGCAGGCTTTTTTTGCGTCATATGATGTAAGAGTCTGAACCGAAAAGGAAAGGGATGGCGTGGCAGGATGGGTGAATGGTATCGGTATTCGGGGAAGGAAGTGTGCAGACAATTTCAGGTATCGGAGCATGGACTGAGCAAAAAACAGGCGGAAAAGCGCCTTGCACAGATTGGTGAAAACTGCCTGAGCGGGCAGAGAGAGAAGAAAGTCTGGCAGGTTTTTGTGGAACAGTTTGCGGATCTGCTTGTATGGATTCTTCTTGGTGCGGGGATGATTTCTGCACTGTCAGGAGATTTTGAGAGTACGGCAGTGATCGGGGCAGTGTTGATTTTGAATGCAGTCCTGGGAACAGTTCAGCATGAAAAGGCGAGAAAGTCTTTGGAGAGTCTCAGAGCGATGTCGGCACCGTCTGCCCATGTTCTGCGGGACGGAACTGTCATCGAAATTCCATCGCGTGTCATTGTTCCGGGGGATCTGCTGATCTTGTCTGCGGGAGATCTGGTCTCAGCAGACGGTCGGGTTTTGGAGTCGCATGGTCTTCGGGTGAATGAGAGTGCATTGACCGGTGAGGCGGAGAGTGCCTGTAAGCAGGAGCAGGTTATTTTGGCAGGTATTTCCGATGGATCAATCGGAATTGGGGATCAGACCAATATGGTATTTTCGGGATCACTTGTGACAGCGGGGAGGGGAATCGCAGTTGTGACGGCGACCGGAATGAAGACGGAAATTGGAAAGATTGCCGGAATGATGAATGAGACGCAGGAGAAGGAGACTCCTCTTGAACTTTCAATGGAGCGTTTCGGGAGTCGGCTAGCGGGAGGAATTCTGATTATCTGTGCGCTGATCTTTGTGTTGAGTCTGTACCGAAGGATGCCTGTTCTCGAGGCGTTGATGTTTGCTGTAGCTCTTGCCGTTGCCGCGATTCCGGAGGCACTCGGCTCGATTGTGACGATTGTGCAGGCGATGGGAACACAACAGATGGCGAAAGAGCATGCGATCATCAAGGATTTGAAAGCGGTGGAGAGCCTTGGCTGTGTGTCGGTGATCTGTTCGGATAAGACGGGGACGCTGACGCGCAACCAGATGCATGTGGAAGAATTTTGGAGCGGTGGGCGAGGTGTGAAGAACGGGGCAGAGAGTGAGAGCATGCTTCTTTTAGCTTCTGTTCTGAACAATGACAGTCATGGCGAAATCGGTGATCCGATGGAGAAGGCACTTTTGAAAAATGCGGGGCAGGCAGGAATCGCGGTGGAGAAATTGCAGAGGGAATACCCGCGCGTGGATGAGATTCCGTTTGATTCGAGGCGAAAGAGGATGACGACTTTGCATGCTTGCCCGGATGGAGCGGAACTTTTGATTGTGAAAGGAGCGTGGGAGGTGGTGATTGAACTCTGCACGGAGATTCAGACCCCGGCGGGGGTTCGAACAATGGATGCAGGGTGGCGAAGGCGGATTGCACAGGAGACAGCAAGTTGGGCGAAAAATGGATTTCGCATTCTGGCATTTGCATTTCGCAAGAGTAAGGAGAGGGAGGCAAGCCGAGAAAAAGGATTAAGATATGGTGAGAAATTAGAGCGAATTGATAGTAGGGACAGGGGAGATAAGAAAAATCTGATATTTCTTGGGATGGTGGCATTTTTAGATCCTCCGCGCGCGGAATCTCAGATGGCGGTTGCGACGGCAAAGCGGGCAGGAATCCGGACGATTATGATTACGGGAGATCACAAAGGCACGGCGGAGGCGATTGCAGAGAAAGTCGGAATTAAAGATCCCAACCGAAACGACCAAACTGTAACGGGAGCGGAACTTGATCGGATGACAGAGGAAGAGCTGATGGGAAAACTTGAGCGAATCTCGGTTTATGCGAGAGTGTCGCCGGAACACAAGATTCGGATTGTGAGAGCATGGCAGGAGCGGGGAAAGATCGTGGCAATGACGGGGGATGGAGTCAATGATGCGCCTGCGCTTCGAATGGCAGACATAGGAATTGCGATGGGAAATGGCGGGACTCAGGTGTCGCGGGATGCATCGTCGATGATTTTGACTGACGATAACTTTGCGACGATTGTGAAGGCAGTGGCAAACGGGAGAAATGTCTACCGGAATATCCGCCATGCGATTGAATTTCTGCTGTCGGGAAACATGGCGGGGATTCTTTGTGTATTGTATACATCAATCCTTGCCCTCCCTGTTCCATTTGAACCGGTTCACCTGCTTTTCATCAATCTGGTGACGGATTCGCTTCCGGCAATTGCGATTGGAATGGAAGCGCAGGAGGAGGGACTTCTCGATCTGCCTCCCCGAAATTCGAAGGAGAGCATTGTCACACGGAAACTTGCACTTGAGATTCTGTTTCAGGGTGGGCTTATCGCGTGCAGTACGATGATGGCGTATGCGGTTGGGCTTCACGACAATGCGACGACGGCGAGCACGATGGCGTTTGCATCGCTGACACTTGCCCGCCTTTTTCACGGATTCAACTGTCGGAGCCGTCATTCGCTGTGCCGGATCGGAATTCTCAGCAATCTGTGGACTGTGCTTGCGCTGGTTGCCGGAACCGCGCTTCTCGGAGCCGTATTGTTTTTGCCGAATTTACAACCGCTGTTTGAGACCGCAGATTTGAATGTAAGGCAGACCACAGCTCTGTTTCTGATTGCACTTTTGCCGACGATCGTGATTCAGGGAGGAAAGATTCTGCGCGAAGCTCTCGAATAAAAGGCGATTCGTTCCCCTACCCGCCTTGATACCTTGTCTTGCAAGTGGCTTGTTACGGAATGTGCACGTGCATTGCAGAATTTACGGAACAAAGCGGTAACCGAGTCCGCGCACAGTCACGATGTGGCGGGGTTTCTGTTTGTCGTCCTCAATTTTACTGCGCAGACGGTTGATATAGACCATAATCGCATTGTCATCCACAATCACAGAATTCCCCCAGACCTGCTCGTAAATCATTTCTTTTGTGAAGACCTGATTGGGGTGGCGCAGGAAGAGCAGAAGGATTGCACTTTCCCGCGCGGAGAGAGTCAGTTCCTCTCCGTTTCGGTAAAAACGCATCGTGGAAGAGTGGTAGGAAAATGGACCGCACTCAAGCACATCGGAGTGGTTCAGGATGAGGTCTTTGTTGCGCCGGATCAGAGCCTTGACTTTTGCGCCGAGCACGAGAGGGCGAAATGGCTTTGTGATATAGTCATCGGCACCAATCGAGAGACCGTAGAGGGAGTCATAGTCCTCACTGCGCCCGCTGACAATGATAACAGGAGTTTTGATTCCCTGACTGCGCATCTGTTTGATGACCTCAAATCCCTCCATATCTCCGAGCATGACATCGAGAAGAACCAGCGCGTAGCTGCTGCTGTTTCTTGCGAGCAGGGAGAGGGCAGAGACACCGCAGTCTGCGACGTCGGTGTCGAGATCGTTGCTGTGCATGACTTTTTCAAGCAATTTGCAGATTGCCGGATCATCGTCGACAATCAGTACTTTATCGTTCATAAAAATCCCCTCTTTTCGTTTCCGATTTTCCGATCGTTTCCGTTCACACGTTGTGCAGACAATAGCGGGAGTTTTGGTTCCTGTACACGGAATTCGTTGCAGTTTGTGCAATGCGTGAACCGCAACGAGTTTGGTGAGAACGTTTGGACATTTTGTAAGAAATATTATAATATTAACAAAGAAGTGAGTCAATATAGGATGGGGTAAACGGGCCGACGCAAAAAATTTTGTGTTCCGGTTTATGCATTGTGCAAACGGGAATGGATTTTACTGATAAAAAGATAAAGTGATGGGGAGCGTGTGAACTCAAACACAATAAAAAAATCAAAGTGAGAGAAAAAACGGGAAAATAAAAACGGGAAGATAAAAAACGAGAAAATAAAAAATGA
Source organism: Brotaphodocola sp. (assembly GCF_983179755.1). Taxonomy (NCBI): domain Bacteria; kingdom Bacillati; phylum Bacillota; class Clostridia; order Lachnospirales; family Lachnospiraceae; genus Brotaphodocola; species Brotaphodocola sp. The sequence continues at coordinate 116,809 of NZ_CFAHBC010000002.1, forward strand.
GAGAATAAAAGAACGAAAGAATAAGAAATGCGAGACAATAGGAAGACAAAAATTGGAGAAAGCGAGGAAGAATGAAAAGAAAAAATGAGAGAAAAAAAGCAGAGCGAGAAAAATCAACGAGATGCACAGACGAGAAATCAGGAGGAAAAGAAGCAGGAGAAAAATTTCCAGAAAAACCATATTCCGAAAATCACGGTGCTTCTATTTGTGGTTGCAGTTTTGCTGGTGATCCTGATCGGAAAGCAGAGCTGGAATGAATACCGGGATTCGATCATCGATAATCAGAAAAAGCAATTACTTCTGACGGTTCAGGGACTTTGCGACAGCATGGAAGAATTCATGGCTTCTTATGTAGATGATCTTGAGGGATTATGCATCCTGTCAGAGAAAAACTGGGATCAGAAAGAGGACAGGAATGGAGTGCAGAATAAAGAAGTTGCGGATTGGAGTTGTTTAGAGGAATATGTGGACACCCATGAGAGGCGAGTTGCCGATGTAGTCGCAGAGGATCTTGACGGAAATGTGATTGAGAGCGTTCACGGGTCGGAGATTGAGACGATTTACTCAAAGAGTCAGATTGATGACCATCAGACGCTGATTCAGGCAAAGCTCACAAATGGCAATATGGAACTGATTCTTCAGAGAGAGATCCCAGAAAAAGGAAAACTGTCGCTGATTCTCAACACAGAGCGATACTTTGAGACGATGATGGAGGGACTTCGCGTCGGCAAAAATGGATATGTGCTTTTGAAGGATTCCAGGGGAGTCATTTTGCTTCACCCGGAGCGGGAGCAGTGGGGAATCGATGTGATTCAGGACAGAGAAAAACTCTATCCCGGACTTGATTTGAGTAGTCTTCAGAAACTCATAAACAAGCAGAACCAGGGAGAGGAGGGCGTCGACGACTACTATTCTTACTGGTGGATGGAGCCGAATCAGCCTCGTGTGCGGAAAATCTGTGCGTACTCACCGATGTATATCGGGGAAGATTTTCTCGTGCTGAGTGCAGTTATGGACTACGATGAGGTCTACATTCCTGTTGCAGTCGGAGTTGTGCGCCTGATCACGATTTTCGTCATTTTCTTTGGAATCCTGATTGTGATGGGAATTGTACTCGGAGGGATGTTCATGCAGAGCAAGAAGGATTCGGAGCGGATCGCCTATCTGACGGAACTCAATGGAATTCTCGAAAAAATGCATCAGAGCGAGGAAAGAATCGCTCACCAGCAACGTCTTCAGATCATGGGAACGATGACCGGAGGAATTGCGCATGAGTTCAACAACCTGTTGACCCCGATTATGGGATATGCAGATCTTCTGATGATGGATCTGCCGGAGGACTCGGAGAGTTTCAGCAATGCGTATGAGATCTATGAGGCATCGGTTAAGGCGAAGGAGATCATTCAGCAGATTTCTTCTCTGAGCCGTAAAAATATGGAGACCGTTTATAAGAATGCGAGTGGCGACCATGTTTTGCGCAGGGCGCTCAAGATGGTGACTTCCGTCTGTCCGGACAATGTCACAATTGAGACAGATCTGAATGTTGGACAGGTCTGTATTCTCTGCAATGAGACGCAAATGAATCAGGTGATCTTAAATATCTGTGTCAATGCGATCCAGGCGATCGGGCATCGGGAGGACGGAAAACTCCGTGTAACTGCGCGGGTTGCCGACCGGGAGGAACTCACGAAAGTTGTGACAGATGAGATTCCGGAGACCTGGGAGAGATATATGAAGGTAGATATTTCGGATAATGGATGTGGAATGAGTGACGAGGTGCTTCGTCAGATTTTTGATCCGTTTTTTACGACGAAGAAAGGGGGAAAGGGAACGGGACTTGGACTCGCACTCGTGGAACAGATTATCGGCTCACACAAAGGTTATATTCAGGCGGAGAGTGTGCCGGAGCAGGGAAGTACGTTTCATATCTGGCTTCCGATCAATGAGCAGAAAGAAGAGATGGATTTGTCTGGACAGAAAAACGGGGATGGACAGGCAAAATCAGGAAGTGCTCAGATTCGGATTCTTGTGATTGACGACAATGCGAAAGTTCTTCAGATTTTGAAGCGAGATGCCGATCGTCAAAATGCTGATCTGAGCGGAAGCATGACATTTATGCAGGCGAGACAAAAACTTGAGGAGCAGATGTTTGATCTTCTTGTTGTTGATCAGGAGGTAGAGGGGCAGAGTGCGCTTGACTTCTGCATGGCGATTCAGGGACAGGAACCGGATCTGATCAAGATTGTGATGGCAGATCATGTGACGAAGGAGCTGATTGAGGCGCGAGAGCGCGGAATCATTCAGGCGTATTTAGACAAGCCGGTTTCTGTGGTGGAGATTTTAAATACCTCGATTCGGATTTGCTCAGAGGCAGAAAAAGGAAAAGGCAGAATCTAATGACAGGTGGATGAAACAGCTGAGCCTACATTTGAGCTATTTTGGGAATCACCTAAAATTGAGAGAGATTGCTTTTTGTTGACTACTGCACGACTGTATCACCACTTCAAACTACTGCAAAAAAGGGCTGCCACCCAGCAAAAATATTTGCTGATGTGACAACCCGTTTTATTATTTCATAGGAAATTGCGTCTTATGAAATAATAAATACCCCGCAAGGGTGCAAAGCGCCAGTGGCGCTTGTTATGCACCGACCACAGTGGAACAAAGATGCGCACTCGGCGCGGGAGTAGATGGTTGCTTTTTTATTCATCCTCACTGAAACGACTCCGCAAAAATCGTTTCAATGGGAAGATAAAGTCAGGAATAATTCAGAATAATCCGAAATAATCCGAAATAATCTGGAATAATCCGGAATCGGAATTAGCCGAAGTATCTCTTTAACAGACCCTCGAATGCCTTGCCGTGTCTAGCCTCGTCACGAGCCATCTCATGAACGGTGTCATGGATTGCATCGAGATTTGCAGCCTTGGCGCGCTTAGCCAGATCTACCTTACCCTCGGTTGCGCCGTTCTCAGCGTCAACACGCATCTGAAGGTTCTTCTTGGTGCTGTCGGTAACAACCTCGCCTAACAGCTCTGCAAACTTAGCAGCGTGCTCAGCCTCCTCATATGCAGCCTTCTCATAGTACAGACCGATCTCCGGATAGCCCTCTCTGTGAGCAACTCTTGCCATTGCCAGATACATACCAACCTCAGAGCACTCACCCTCGAAGTTTGCTCTCAGATCCTTCAGGATATCTTCGCTCACACCCTGAGCAACGCCAACTACATGCTCAGCAGCCCAGGTCTTCTCACCGCTCTGCTCTTTGAACTTGGAAGCAGGAGCCTTACATACCGGGCAGAATTCCGGTGCATTCTCGCCTTCGTATACATAACCACATACTGTACAAACCCATTTCTTCATAACCCAATTCTCCTTTTCTATAAAAATAAATTTTATTGATTCGTTTTAACTGACTCTTGTGACTTTGTGACTCTTACTATCATTAAATGTGAATGAAGTCTTTGCTGCAATCATTCTGTTGTTCCGCAAAAGGTTTGGAATCCTGAACTTTGGAAGATGCTGATTTCATCAATGAATTGGAAATTCAGATCTTTAAGTTTCTTCAAGTTCTTAAATTGAAAACAGTAATGATTACTGATATTAAGATACCATATCTTATTGAGAATGTCAAGCCTATTTGAGAAAAAACTCAAATAATTTTGCGAATTATTTGATTGCAAAATGATTTCGCCAATAAGCAAATTTCTTAGTGCATTCTTAGTGCAGATTCTGCTTTAAACAGGCTCCGCAGGTTCCGTAAAAATATACGGTGTGGCTGTCAATCTTTCCGTCTGTAATTGCATTTGCCATGTCATTTAAGTTGGAGAGCGGGGACATCGCAAGGTCCTGGACGGCTCCGCAGGAGTGGCAGACAAAATGGTAGTGAGGAGAGGTGTCGGCATCGAAATGATCCTTTCCGTCTCCACAGGTGAGCTTCTGGATCTCTCCGAGCTCCACTAAGAGATTCAAGTTGCGGTAAACGGTTCCGAGACTGATATTCGGGAATTCCTCACGGATGCTGGAATAAACGGCATCTGCTGTGGGGTGATCCTTTCTTCCCATCAAACATGCCTTGATGGACTCGCGCTGACGGCTGTATTTCAGTACTTTCATAAAAAACTCCCTTTCTTTTATGAGGTTTGAATGTCGCCCAGAGGGAAGCCTTCCCTCCGAGCGGAATCATATTTAGTTGTCAAGTTTCATTGAGTTGTCGCTGTTGTTGTATAAAGATAAAAATAATAACGATTCCTATATTTAATATAATCATAAAAGAAAGAGAAAAGAAAGTCAAGAAGCGGATAAAATTCTGTCAGAAAATAATTTTGTTAAATCGTCTCTTTTGCAATTTGGATGAATTCTTTTGTTGCCTGAGACATATAATGACCTTTGTGGTAGCCGATTGCGAGAACACCGTGCGCCTTCGGGTAATCGAGGGAATAAAAATTCACGGGCATTCCGTTTTCTGCGTTCGAGGACAGTTCCCTGTAGCTTGAGATAAACATCTTTGGGTAGAATGTGATTCCCATTCCCTTGAACGCAAGCGCGAGAACGGTCTCGATGTTTTCCGTCTCAAGGACAATATTCGGGGAGACCTCTGCCTCCTCAAACATCTCATCTGCAAGGGTGCGCACGCGGTTTCCCTTGTTGATTAAGAGGAACGGACAGCGACTCAAGAGTTTCAAGTCAATGTGCCTGGAGAGCTGTTCTTTGATTTCCTGAAGCTGTCCCGGAAATGCTTTTTCGAGAACAGCATCGGGAACGGCGAGAAGAATCTCTTCCTCGCAGATCGGAACAGTCTCGACATTCTCCACTTTGATCGGGAGCATATCGATCAGCAGGTCGATGTTGCCGTGCAGAAGATCATCCGCAAGTTCAGAGGAATTGCCCTCCTCGAGTCGCAGTTCAATATTCGGAAATCGCTCCTTGTATACAGGAAGAATCTCCGGGAGAATCACACGACCGCGGGTGTGGGAGAGACCGATTGTCAGCTGACCGACAGAGAAATCCTTAATATCGGAGAGTTCGCGGTAGGTCTCATCGCGCAATTCAAGAAGCTGGCGAGCCTTTGCCTGGAGTGCGTGACCGGCATAAGTCAGCGTCAATGGGGTGGTGCGGTTGAAGAGAACCACATCAAATTCTTTTTCCATATTGGAAATGTGATTGCTCAGGGACTGCTGGGAGATGAAGAGCCGTTTGGCGGCCTTTGTAAAATTCAGCTCCTCAGAAGCCACAAGAAAATATTCCAGATTCAGGAAATTAATCATTTGCCGGACCTCCTGCAGTCAGCATTTTTGCGAGACATGGAATGTAGGAGGCAGCCTTCTCGAGAGATGTGTTCACGACAAGTTCCTCCGGGAAATCGACTTCCTTTAAGAGATCGTAAGCACGGCTGTGGTTGCCGACATCTGCCTCGCAGTGCGCATCGCTGTCAAGGACGATCGACGCCTTGTGCTTTTTGCAGAGCTCCAACATCGTCAGATAGTTTTCATGCGCATTTTTTCGGTTGCTCTGCGGGTGCAGGGAGCTGGAATTGACCTCCAAAAGCACATGCTCCTCCTTTGCGGCGCAGACAAGAGTCTCGTAATCAACCGGGAAACGGCCATCGTCCGGATGACCGATAATCTGAACAGACGGATGTTTCATCGCGCCGAGGTAGGCAGAGGTATTCTGAGCCACGGTTCCGCTTGTGAAGCATGGATCGTGAATGCTGGCGATACCGAAGTCGAGGCCTCTTAAGAAGCGCGGTTCCAGGTCGACACTTCCGAGATAATCAATGATATTTAACTCGCATCCGAGCATCAGGCGAACGCCGTAAAGTTCTCTCGGAACGACCTTAAAGTTGATAAAATAAAATGGATGGCAGGCTCCCGGAATTCCCGGCGCGTGCTCCGTGACACCCAAGAGACTGAGTCCCTTGTCAGAAGCAGAGCGAACCATCTCGTAAAGAGTGTTGTATGCATGACCACTGACGATTGTGTGGCTGTGCAGGTCCATGATGTCTTTCATAAAAATGTCCTCATTGTATTTTAGTTTGTTTCATTTGGCGAAATGTTATGCAAATGTTTTACATTTATGTATGTTTTCCCATTCGTTCATTATAGCATATTTTTACACATAAAACTATGGAAAAAAGGGCAAAAATGTGGTAAAGTCAACATAGTGTTACTGTATGTAAGTAGGTACTTTTGGAACCGAAAGTGCTGTACAAGAACGAAATGGTCGCGGGAATTTGCCGTATTCAAATGCGAAGCCACGGCAAAATTCGTTGCTGGTCATGCAAATATGAGCAGTAACAACATAGTTGCCGATGTTTAAATCGGCGAGGAAAGAGGAGGACTTGACTTATGAGCGAAGAAGTAAAAGAGACGATGGAGGATTACGCCAGCGAGCTGGAGGCATCCTATAAAGAGTTTGATCAGCGTCGGAATAGTCGTTATGAGGAACAGGATGGTCCGGATGCAGAAAAGTGGGCAGAGCTGGCTCAGATGATGGAAGACAAGACTGTAACCACCGTGAAGGTAAAGGAAGCTGTCAAAGGCGGACTGGTTGCTTATATCAATGATGTACAGGGATTCATCCCGGCATCTCAGGTTTCTACTCATTATGTAGAGAAATTGGAAGACTGTGTCGGTCAGCATCTCGATGTTGTTCCGATCACTGTTGACCCGGAGAAGAAGAGACTCGTTCTGTCCGCAAGAGCTGTCATGAGAGAAAAAGAGGCAGCTGAGCGCGCAGAGAAGATGGCAGGCATTCAGGTTGGCGAGATTGTAGAGGGAACCGTAGATTCTCTGAAAGATTACGGCGCATTCGTAAATCTGGACAACGGACTGAGCGGACTGATTCACGTTTCCCAGATCAGCAAGCAGAGAGTGAAGAGTCCGGCTGCTGTTCTCAAGGAAGGCGAGAAGGTAAAGGCAAAGATCATCGCACTCAAGGATGGCAAGATCAGCTTAAGCATCAAGGCTCTCGATGAGGATGTGGAAGTGGCAGAAGAGACCAATACCTATGATTACAAGGAGAACGGTGAGGCAACAACCGGTCTTGGCGCACTGCTGAAAGACCTGAAACTTTAGAGTGCAGCTGAATTCACCTGATAGGATCATCTGCACTCTGGGATTCCGGTCCGGCAGGCTCTTATGTACAAAAAGAAAGCAAATGCAAAAATCATGCATTTAGAAAAAAGAAGGAGGGATAGGTAAGATGAATATCCCCGATGCATACAGCCAGTTGGACCAGTGGAACTCGGTAATGTTTCTGTATGATTCGGCGCTCAAGGCGATCAACACAAAGATAGAGATTTTGAATGGAGAGTTTGTCCATATTTACGGGCACACTCCGATCGAACATATCAAGTCGCGCCTGAAAACGCCGGAGAGTATTGTCAAAAAACTGAAAGGCGATGGTCACGAGGTCACGATTGAAAATATGGTGGAAAAACTCAGTGACATCGCCGGAATCCGGATTATCTGTTCGTTCACTCAGGATATTTATAAGATTGCGGACATGATTGCGAGACAGAAGGATGTGACCGTTCTCTATGTGAAGGATTACATCAAACAGCCCAAACCGAACGGATACAAGAGTTATCATATGGTTGTGACGATTCCGATTTATCTGACGGAGGGACCGGTGGAGACGAAGGTGGAGATCCAGATTCGCACGGTCGCAATGGATTTCTGGGCAAGTCTGGAACACAAGATTTATTATAAGTTTGAGGGCAATGCTCCTGATTTTCTCGAGGCGGAGCTGAAAGCATGCGCCGACATGGTGGATATGCTTGACGCGAAGATGTTCTCTCTGAACCAGTCCATTTTGGCACTGGGACAGGATGGACTGGAAAATGTGCAGGAACAGAAAGATAAATAAAGGATATAGAGTTGGGAGTAAAAATTGTGCTGTCTCATATTAGTTTCATATATTTTCTGCAAAAATGAAGCAGGATAACTGCGGGATGTTTGCGGGATAGGGTATGACACAGCACAGGAGAAACAGACATAAGATGAAGACACTGGCAAAAGACACCTGGCAGATCGCCTGTCAGAACTGGAAAAATATTCTTTTGTTCGAGCTTCTGTACCGTATGGTGACGATGCCGGCTTATTTACGGCTGATCAGCCGTGGGGTGCGTCTGGCCCTTGAGAAAGCCGGATACAGCTATCTCACAGCAGGGAATATCGGAGGATTTTTCCTTTGTCCGTGGACGATTCTGATTTTGATTGGAATTGTGGCGGTGGGAATGCTTCTGGTTGTTCTGGAGATAGCCGGACTCATTACTGCATTTCAGGGGTCAGCCTATTATCAGAAGCTGACCCCTTTGCATATTTTATGGGGCGGAATGGAAAAAACCGCGACAGAGATCTGGAAGAAAAACTGGAAACTGGCAGTCATAACTTCTGTTCAGGTTGTGCTGATGAATCTCTTTTTTGTTTTAAGGATTCTGACGCACACAAAACCGTTGAATTTTGTGCTCAAAGAGATCATGAACGAGCCGTGGGTGGCATTTTTTCTTGTGGTTCTTCTGATTGTCCTGATCGTGGCGGTCTATCCGGCGATGTTTGTGCCGTATGGATGTATGATTGAGCAGAAAGCCTTTTCGGACAGCCTGCACCGGAGTCATGTTCTGACCCGTCATCGGAAACGGTTTGTCGCCGGACTCATGATTCTGTGTGAGATCTGCGTCTGCGCAGTCTCGATTCTCGCCTATCTCGTGGGAGTTGTGATTGCAGCGATTCTTGTGAATTTTTATGCGGATCAGACGCTTGCGATGGCAGTCCTTCTGCGCGTCGCAGATCGGATTGAGCTGGCGGTTCTCTTTGCGGGAAGCATTCTGGCGGTTGTGGGCTGTTATGCCTCGCTTTCGGTCTGCTATTACCAGTACGGGACGAGGCATCTCCATGAAGAACGATGGGATTTTCGCTATCCGGCACGGGGGACACCAAAACGGCGCAGAATTGTGATGGTGATGGCGATTTTGGCATCGATTGGCGTATTTTCGATCTGGGATATGGTGCGGACGGGTCCGACCGTGACCGATCGACTGCTGACTCAGGTGGAGATCACGGCGCACCGCGGAAGTTCCAAAAATGCTCCGGAAAATACGATGTCAGCGATTCAGATGGCAATGGAAGAGATGGCGGACAGCGCGGAGATCGATGTTCAGCTCACTTCGGATGGAGTGGTTGTTCTCGGTCACGATGCAAGCCTGAAGCGTGTGGCGGGAGTCAATCGCCCGATCAGTTCGATGACCTGGGAGCAGATTCAGAAACTGGATGTCGGCTCGTGGTTTTCGGATTCCTATGCGGGGGAGCAGATTCCATCACTTGAGGAAGTGCTTGAGGCCTGCCATGGAAAAATGCACCTGAACATTGAAATCAAAAATGTGGGGGCAGACAGCGATCTTCCCGCCCGCGTTGTAAATCTGATTAAGAGTGCGGGAATGGAAGAGCAGTGTGTGGTCACCTCGACAAGTCTGAGTTATTTGAAGGCGGTCAAGGAGATTGATCCCCAGATTGTGACGGGATATATCATCTCGGCGGCATACGGCAATTTCTATTCGAGCGATGCCCTTGATTTCATCAGTTTGCGAAGCAGTTTTGTTGATCGGCATCTCGTGGAAAATGTTCATGCACAGGGCAAGGGCGTTTTTGCGTGGACGGTCAACAACAAGAGCGAGATGGAGAGATTGATGATGCTCGGCGTGGATGGAATCATCACAGACCGCCCGGTTCTTGCAAGGGAGATTGTTTACCGGGAAGAAGCGACAGAAACTCTCTTTGAGTATCTGAGAATGGTATTCCGGTAGAGAAAGAATTCCTCTTGCCGTGAATCGCTCCTGCTTATGCAAGAATTGCAAGAATCAACAAATGAAAACAAATGAAGCAAAAAACAGAACGATAAATAACAATAGAGAAAAAAGAAAAGAGAACAAAAGATGCGTACAGTGGTACAGCGTGTGACCCATGCCAGTGTAAAAGTGGATGGTCAGACAATCGGAGAGATCGGAAAGGGATTTCTGATTTTGCTTGGCGTCGCAGAGGAAGATGACGAAGCCATCGCAGATAAGATGGCAGACAAGATCTGCCGTCTGAGAATTTTTGAAGATGAAAATGGAAAAACGAATCTCTCACTCGCTGATGTCAGCGGGGAGATTCTTGTAGTCAGCCAGTTTACGCTGTATGCGGACTGTAAAAAAGGCAATCGCCCGAGTTTTGTGAAGGCGGGAAATCCAGAAAAGGCAAACCGCCTTTATGAGTATTTCATGAAACGCTGTCAGACTCATGTGCAGACGGTTGAACATGGACAGTTCGGAGCCGATATGAAGGTGGAACTGCTCAATGATGGCCCGTTTACGCTGATGCTTGACAGTAAAGAATTATAACTCAGAGTGGATGTCCCCCTCCTCTTTAGGTGGGGTATCACAAGTCTTCTCAGGAGGGGGACAATCCCCTTCTGAGTTATACGCTCCGCGAGGGTGCGCAGTAATTCTGATGGGAAGATGTCAGCAAAGCTGACCAGAATTACGCGCCAAGTCTCTGCGAGCGTCGACTTGAATTCATAAATTTACTGAGTAAAAAAGGAGTGTATATCATGGCAGAAATGGAAAAAGAGAAGAGTGCTGGACAGTTGCTCGAGGAGGAACTGATGTGGAAATTCCCGCATATCGGCAAGGAAGCACCGGAGCAGAATGAGGAGGCAAATGCATTCTGTGAGGGATATAAGGCATTTTTGAATGCAGGAAAGACCGAGCGTGAGTGCGTGCTCGGCGCGCTGAAACTGCTCAAAGAGGCTGGATACGAGGAACTCGATGAGAAGAAATCTTATGCACCGGGCGATAAGGTTTACTATGTGAACCGCAAGAAAGCGATTCTGATGACAACATTTGGAAAACGTCCGGTCAGCGACGGTGTCCGCATCAACGTGGCTCATATCGATTCTCCGCGCCTTGACTTAAAGCCAAATCCGCTTTATGAGAAGAGCGACATCGCTTACTTTAAGACTCATTATTACGGCGGAATCCGCAAGTACCAGTGGGGAACGACTCCGCTTGCAATGCATGGTGTTGTTGTGAAGAAAAATGGAGAAGAAGTAACCGTTTGCATCGGTGAGGAAGAGGGCGATCCTGTATTCTGCGTCAGCGATCTTCTTCCGCATCTGGCAGGAAAGCAGAATGAGCGCAAGCTGTCCGATGGACTTCGCGGTGAGGAGCTCAATGTCATCGTCGGATCGATTCCGTTTGTGGATGACAAGGTGAAAGAGCCGGTAAAACTGCTCGCTCTCAAACTTCTGAATGAGAAGTATGGCATCACCGAGGCAGATTTCTTCCGCGCAGAGATCGAGATGGTTCCGGCACAGAAGGCAGTCGATGTCGGCTTTGACAGAAGTCTTGTCGGCGCTTACGGACAGGATGATAAGGTGTGTGGATATACGGCTCTGATGGCAGAGATCGAGGCGAAGGATCCGGAGTACACGACCGTCACGATTCTTTCCGACAAGGAGGAGATCGGTTCAGAGGGAAATACCGGAATGAATTCCGATTACTTTAAGCACTATGTTGAGAGACTTGCAGACATGGCAGGAGTTCCGGTCAGAGACGTCTTCACCCGTTCCCTGTGCCTGTCCTCTGACGTTAACGCAGCTTATGATCCGACATTCTCCGATGTGTTTGAGGCAAACAATGCAAGCTACATCAACAAGGGCTGTGTACTGACGAAGTACACCGGCGCAAGAGGAAAGTCCTCCTCCAACGATGCAAGCGCAGAGACGATGGCAAAAGTCATCCGCATCATGGAAGAGAACGGCGTTTACTGGCAGACCGGCGAACTCGGCGCAGTCGATGTAGGTGGTGGCGGTACGATCGCAAAGTACATCGCTCATCTCGACATTGATGTAGTAGATCTCGGCGTGCCGATCGTGTCGATGCACGCACCGTTTGAGCTGGCAGCAAAGCTGGATATTTATAATACTTATAAGGCATTTAAGGCATTCTATAAGTAAGAGATCGTGTAAGAGATAAGAGAAGCAATACCAAGAAAAGCAAGAAAAGAAAAACGATAGAAGAAATCTACAAAAAATATACGAAAAAGGAATCCGACATAAAGGTCTGTGTCGGATTCCTTTTTATATCTGTTATCCTCTTTGGAATCATTTAACTTGCTGTAAAATCTAAAATCCCATATAATGAAGAATATAAATATACGATTAGAGATTCAACTAAATATAACATTACTAAGATAGTATTTGTGTAGAAAAATTATCTTAAACGGTTGGCAGAAAGGAGCGGTAGCATTGAAAAAATTGAATCTGCCGGTGGGGATTTCTGATTTTGAAAAGATTCGTGAAAATGGATATTACTATGTAGATAAAAGTGGTTTGATTTCGGAGTTGTTGGAGAGGGAGACTGCGGAGGTGACGCTGATTACGCGCCCGCGGAGATTTGGCAAGACATTGGGAATGAGCATGCTTGCCAATTTTTTTGATATCCGCAAAGACAGCAGCAGATTATTTGATGGTTTGGAAATTACGAAAAATAAAACGTTGTGTGAGCGCTGGATGAATCAGTGCCCTACGATTTTATTTTCATTGAAAGATATTGATGGATTGACTTTTTTAAACGCATATAATCAAATGCAGATGCAGATTGCGAATCTATATAAAGAATATACTTATCTGCTTGACTCTGATGAGATTGATCCAGATGATAAAAATCTTTTTCTTCAAATAAAAGCGGGAAATGCAAATGAAACTCAAATTAGCCGTTCGTTGAATCTTTTGATGCGGATGATGCACCGATATTATAAAAAACAGGTTGTCTTGCTGTTGGATGAATATGATGTTCCGATTGCAAAGGCGAGCAGTAATGGGTATTACGCGCAAATGATGGAGATCGTAAAAACGATGATGAGTACGTCACTAAAAGATAATCTGTCTCTTCGATTTGCGGTGATTACAGGATGTCTGAAAATTGCCAAGGAGAGTGTATTTACCGGAACGAATAATTTTGTCTCTGATACGATCACGGATTCCAAGCTGAATGAATATTTTGGCTTTACGCAAGAGGAAGTCGCGCAGATTTTAAGCGATGCGGATGCAGTGGAAAAACGAGATTGTATCAAAGAATGGTATGACGGATATCATTTTGGAGATTTTGATGTGTATTGTCCCTGGGATGTGATGAATTATCTGTTTGATATTCAGAAAAATTCAAATATGCAACCGGCAAGTTACTGGAGAAATACAAGTGATAATGCGATTATTCGCTCTTTTATTGACTATGCGGGAAGCAGTATTACAAAAAAGATGGAGACTCTGTTGGCGGGTGGATCGATTCTTCAACGTGTAGATGAAAATCTGACATATGATTATCTCCATTCTTCCGAGGAGAATCTGTGGAGTGTGCTGTATCTGACCGGATATCTGACAAAAGTCAGAAAGATGAAAGATAGAAGTGGGCTGTCTAATGAAATATTTGAACTGAAAATTCCAAATAAGGAGATCCGGGAGATTTTTGAAACCACGGTGATGAAGTGGTTTGACGACAATGCAAAAAGCTGGGATCGGGGAAATCTGTTTCATGCAGTGTGGAGCGAGGATGACAAGGTTCTTACACAGGAAATGAGCAAATTGCTTCGCAAGACGATCAGTTATCATGATTATAAGGAGGACTTTTATCACGCATTTCTGGCAGGAATTTTTGCGGGAGCGGGATACGAGGTGGAATCAAACAAGGAGCATGGAGAAGGTCGAAGCGATGTGGTTGTGTATGACTCGGTGAATGGTCGTGTCGCAATTTTTGAAGCAAAATATTCCAAGACGTTGCAGGATATGACGGAGGATTGCAAGAGGGCGATCCGTCAGATTTCCGATCGGATGTATGCGAAAGACTTTCAGGATGATTATGACCAGATCTGCTGTTACGGGATTTCTTTTTATAAAAAACGTTGTATGGTGATGTGTGCAGAGGGAGAGCAGGTGGATTTTCCCGAATCTGAATAATTTATGAATTCCGGCAAATTGCTTTTTAAATTCTGGCGGATATGCTATACTTGAGGGGCACATATTTGACTGTGTAATTTTTTTGACAAAGAAAAGGGCAGAATAATCATGAGAAAACATGTAAAACTGGTGCTTTGCGGTCTGGCAGTTGCAATGCTGGCAGCGGGCTGTTCCAAAAAAGATGATACGGCAAAAGAGACGACGGCGACGGAGTCTGACAGCAGTGCTTCTACTGAGACCGAGGCAGAGATCACGGACAAGGGCGAGGTGACAAAGCTCGGAAACTATAAGGGCGTGGAAGTAAAGCGTGAGTCCACCGAAGTTACTGATGAGGAAGTGGATCAGAAGATTCAGAGTATCCTCGATGCAAATCCGGAGTATGTGGAGATCACCGATCGTCCGGCACAAAACGGCGATACCGTTGACATCGACTATGTGGGAATGAAGGACGGAGTTGCATTTGATGGCGGTACGGCTCAGGGATACAAGCTGGAGCTTGGTTCCGGTACGTTTATCGACGGCTTTGAGGATGGTCTGGTTGGCGCATCTGTTGGTCAGGAGCTCAGCCTGAATCTGACGTTCCCGGAGAATTATGGCAACAGCGATCTGGCTGGTCAGGCAGTTGTATTTGATGTGACTGTGAATGCAATCGAGGAGAAGAAGGATGCAGTTCTCGATGATAATTTCGTTCAGAGAGTATCCGATTTCAAGACCGTAGATGAGTTCCGTGCAGACAACCTTGCAGAGCTTCAGGAGCAGAAGGAGCAGGAAGCAGATCAGCAGGTTGAGGAAGATGCGTTCATGGCAGCTCTGAATGACTGTGAGTTTGATCTGAATGAGGCAGCTGTGGATCAGCAGTACAACAACCAGCTCAACTATTATGAGAGCATGATGCAGGCTTACGGCATGACTTTAGAGAGCTATGCAAGCCTGTATGGCATGACTGAGGATGACTTCAAGGCTCAGCTCAGAACATCTGCTGAGAATGCAATCAAACAGCAGTTGATGGCTGAGGCGATTGCAGAGAAAGAGGGTCTTCAGGTAGAGGATGCCGATAAGGAGGCAGTCGCAAACCAGTACGGTATGGATGTTGCAACCCTTGAGCAGAGCTATGGCGAAGAGGCAGTGAACCAGACTGCAATGATGTACAAGGTAATTGATTTCATCAAGGACAATGCAGTTGTAAAATAAAGTGCAAAAATAGCTATGATAACTATTAAACAATCGCAAAAAAGAAATAATAGCAACACGTAGGCAGTGAAAAAAGAAAGTAAATGTAAGGAAAGAATGAGTAGAAAAGCACTGTTTTTTGATATTGATGGAACATTGATGAGCGAGGTGACGAGGGAGGTGCCGGAGAGCGCAAAAGAAGCACTCCGGCGCACCCGCGCATGCGGAAATCTGGTATTTGTCAATACCGGGCGCTCTTACAGCGAGCTTGGAAAGATCATGCAGATGGTCGAGCCGGACGGATGGCTGTGCGGATGCGGAACCTATATTGAGGTTGATGGGAAGCCTTTATATCACCGAGTCATGCCGGAGGAACAGCGCCGGATGATCTGTCAGGCGATTGAGGATGCCGATATGGACGGACTCATGGAGGGCAAGGAAGGCTGTTATGTGCCGAGTCCGGACTCTCGTTTTGCGGAGGGACGACGGATTCGCGAGAGTATTCACTTTGCACTTCGCTCGATGAACTGGGGTGAGTCCTGCGGGGATGTGGAGAAATTCTGTGTGCTTGCGGATGAGAAGAGTGATCGGGCAGGATTTTTCCGAAAACTCGGTCTGGACATCGATGTGATTGATCGCGGAAATGGATTTTATGAGTGTGTGCCGGCAGGTCACTCCAAGGCCAATGCGATTGACCGGATTCTCGAAGCCTATGGTCTGACGCTTGAGGACGCCTATGTGTTTGGAGACAGCACGAATGATCTTTCGATGTTTGAGCATGTTCCAAATGCGATCATGATGGGCAAGCATAGTCCACAGCTTGAGCCGTATGCGAGCTTCTGCACGAAGACGGTTGAGCAGGACGGAATCTGGTATGCGATGGAGTATCTTGGACTGTTGGAGTAAATCGCACAGAAGAAAAATCGAAAAACGATAAAGTAAAAAACGAGAAACGAGAACGCTACTGTTGTCCGTCAGCCCGGGGGAACCGGCAGTGCAGACTGGAGTAGCGTTTTTCGTTTTTACAGAGAAAAACTTATTTAAATGTCCGATATTCGGACATTAGAGATAAAAATGTGATTTGGAGAAGTTGGGTGTTGCAGGTGTGAACTTGAAGTCTGCCTGAAAAATTACGGGAATGAGAGGATAGGTAAGCGTATGAAACTTCGTATTGGGACGAGAAAAAGCCGTCTGGCGATGGTACAGACGGAGATGGTAAAGCAGAAACTGGAAGAATGTTTTCCGGATCTGGAAATTGAAGTCATTCCGATGAGCACAAAGGGAGACAAGATTCTCGATCGTTCGCTGACGAGCTTTGGAGGAAAGGGTGTGTTCACAAAAGAGCTGGAGGAGGCACTGCTGAGAAAGGAGATCGATCTTGCCGTGCACTCCGCAAAGGACATGCCGATGGAATTTCCTAAGGGACTTGCGATGGGCGCTGTGCTTACGCGCGCGGAGGCATCGGATGTGCTTGTGACGAGAAGTGGAATCCCGGCGAGAGAACTTCCGGCCGGAAGTGTGATCGGAACGAGCAGTCTGCGCCGTCAGATTGAGATTCGTAGTCTGAATCCACAGGTCTTTACAAAGATGCTCCGCGGAAATGTGCAGACCCGCCTTGAAAAACTCAGAAATGGAGAGTACGACGGAATTCTTCTTGCGGCTGCCGGACTTGAGCGACTTGAGCTTCAGAATCCGGAGGATCTGCATCTGGAATATCTCGACAAGGAACTCTTTATTCCGGCTGCGGGGCAGGGAATTCTGGCACTTGAGATCCGCGATGGAGAACTCGGTGAGATCATGCAGGCGATCCACTCACCGGAGGCAGCGATTCAGCTTCGCGCAGAGCGAGAGTTTCTGACGATTCTCGGCGGAAGCTGTAATGCGCCGTGTGGAGCGTACTGCCGAAAAGAGGACGACAAGCTTGTGATGACGGTTATGTATGCGCGAGACGGTGTGCATCCGGTATTCCGCAGAGGTGGAGTGGAGCTTCCGGAAATTGCGACTAGTGCGGAGGGTCTTGAGGGTGGACTCGAGATTGCAGAGAAGCTCGCGGACAGTCTTGCGATTCAGGTGCGTTTCCGTCCGGTCTATCTCGTCGGCGCAGGCCCGGGAGATGCGGGACTTTTCACGAGAAAGGGGCTTGAGTGTGTCCGCAATGCTGACGTGATTGTCTATGACAACCTGATCTCGGGATCGATTCTCAATGAAGCCCGCCTTGACGCAGAACTGATCTATGCGGGAAAACGCTCCGGTCAGCACTCGATGAAGCAGGAGGAGATCAGCCAGCTCCTCGTACAGCTCGCGATGACCGGCAAGTCAGTCGTTCGTCTGAAAGGAGGAGATCCGTATATCTTTGGACGCGGTGGCGAGGAGGCACTTGAGCTGACAAGACATGGAATTCCGTTTGAGATCGTTCCGGGAATCTCCTCTTCGTACAGCGTGCCCGCCTATGCCGGAATTCCGGTGACGCACCGCAAGCTCGCTTCTTCCTTCCATGTGATTACCGGTCATGAGGGTGTAGGAAAGGCGCAGGAATCCTTAAATTATGAGGTTTTGGCGAAAGAGGAGGGAACGCTCGTCTTCCTGATGGGACTGCGCCATCTCGGTGAGATTTCCCGTCGTCTGATTGAGGGCGGAAAGCCGGCAGACACGCCGTCTGCGGTTATCCAGAACGGAACAACGGCAAATCAGAAAGTAGCATTTTCTGATCTCGCCCACATTGCAGAGGAGGCAGAGCGCTGTGGAATCCAGACGCCAGCGATCACGGTTGTCGGACCGGTCGTTGGTCTTGAGAAAAAGCTTTCGTGGTTCGGCTCTGGTCGTCCGCTTTCCGGAAAGCGTGTGCTTGTGACCGGAACGCGCTACATCTCACAGGAGCTTGAGGATGAGCTTCGCCCGCTTGGAGCAGAGACAATCGCCGTCAGCCTGATTGAGAGCCGTCTTCTCGACAATGCACAGGTTCGCCGGGCGCTCGACAATATGGGAAGCTATCAGTGGCTTGTATTTACGAGCAGTAACGGTGTCGACCTCTTCTTTGAGGCGATGCGCCGTGCAGACCGAGATCTGCGCTGTCTGATGCATTTGAAATTTGCGGCAATCGGGAGAAAGACCGAGTCGGCGCTCAAAGAGCATGGATTCCGCTGCGACTTTGTTCCGGAGAATTTCTCTGGAACGGATCTCGCAAGAGAGTGGATTCCGACGCTGAACGGGGATGAGAGAGTTCTTTTAATGCGTGCGAAAGAGGGATCTGAGGTTCTGCCGAGAAAGCTCAAAGAAGCAGGCATCGATTTTGATGATGTCCCGCTCTATGAGACCTGGGTCGACACGAGAAGAAAAGAAGAACTCAACCGCATCATCCATCAGGTTGACTATGTGGCAGTCGCAAGCAGTTCTGCGGCGCGTGCACTCTGCAACATGCTCGAGGAAAAAGAGTTTGACGCGAAAATTATCTCGATCGGACCGTACACGACAAGAACCGTGCGCGAGATGGGACTTCCGGTCTATGCGGATGCTGTCGAGTACACAGCATCCGGCATTGCGTCAGTGATTCTTGCAGACACCGAGGAGGAGCACTATGCTCCGGTTGAGAAGATCAAGTCGGACCGCGTTGTCAAGGACAGTGAGCTTTACCGGGAGGCGATTCGCAGTCGGGAAGAACAGGCATCGGATCAGGAGACTCAGGCTCAGAAGAATGCGGATAACGCAGAGGACACGAACAAGCAGGAGGGACAGGAGTCAGAGACACCGACGGCATATTTTCCGCTGTTCTTTAACCTGAATGGTGCTGATGTTCTGATCGTGGGTGCAGGAAAGATCGCGTCGCGCCGAGCGTCTGTGCTTGCAGACTTTGGCGCGGAGGTGACGGTGATTGCGCCGGAGGGCTGTACTGCGATGAGACAGCTTGAGACAGAGGGGAAGATTCTCTGGAAACATCGCCCGTTTACGCTGTCTGACCTTGACGGAAGAAAGATGGCACTTGCGATAACCGATGATGCATCTCTGAATATGAGAATTGCAAAGCAGGGAAAAGAAAAAGGCATTCTTGTGAACAATGCCGGAGATAAAGAGCAGTGCGATTTCTACTTCCCGGGAATTGCGAGAGAGGGAAGTCTCGTTGCCGGTGTGACTGCATCGGGAGCAGACCATCACCTTGCGAGAACGGTAACAGAGAAACTCAAGGAGTGGATGGAGACGCAGAAGAGCGAGAAATAGAGATCGTTTTTCCGAAATAAGTTTCTGTTCTGCCGGTATTCGATCACGGCAGACGGTCATATCCGGAGACTGACCGTCTGCCCAAAGTGAGCGTGTGTGAGCAAAGATTTGAGAATGTATGGGGAAAGATGCAATTGTCACTGGATGGTGGATTCAGATTCTTTTTGGCATTTTTCAATGTACTCGTCTGCGGTCATGAGTTCAGTGTGCAGGGGAGCAAAGTAGGAGATGATCTTTTCTGTTTCCTGTCTTGACTCCTGACTCAGACCGGCAACGCCATCTGTCAGATAGATTACCTTGCATCCCGCATCGATTGCGGACAGAACGGTAGAGAGGACACAGCACTCAGCGACGACGCCGGAAATCACAACATTTCTGGCATGGTGCGCCATCTCCTTTACCTCTGGAATTGCAAATGAGGAATAGACACTCTTTGTCAGAAGCGGATATTTCTCAGTCCACGGGAGAAAATCCGCGATCATCTCGTTTGCAAATGGATCGGCGTTGACATTGGCATTGACTTTATTGTACTCTTTCCAGATTCCCACGGGATATTCCGGGGCGAGATAGCGGGTGAAGACAACATTCGGGCAGACATCCGCATTTAAGACGCGCAGGATCGAGGCAGTGGCGGAGTCCATGCCCTCGCATGCCCATTCCTGTCCTTTTGTATACACATTTTGCATATCGATGACAAGAAAGAGATCTGTATTTTTTTCCATAAAAATCCCTCCAAAATAGATATTTAAAACACACGTTGTTACACAAAAAATTACACGAAAAACAATCTCCTGAAAATAAGTATAAGGGGAGAAAATGGGGCTGACAAGGAGAAAAATAATTATCGTTAAAATAATAACAATATGAGCTCGAAAACCTCCCTTTTCATTGACTTTTTTCAGATACAATGCTATCGTAAACGTAAATTGTTTCTATATTTTGGGAAAAGTTTTGGGAATAATTTAGAAAATCAAAAAAACTTGCCAAAACATGAATAGAAGCAGAAAGGGGGAATGGAAACATGGGGAACACAGGAAACACAGAGACACAAAAGCGTATGCCACACATCCAGATTCCAGAGAATCTCGGGATTGCGTATGCGGTTCTTCCGGGAGATCCGGCTCGTGCAGAGCGTGCGTCGAAGTATCTGGAAAATGTGGAATTTCTTGCATTTAACCGGGAGTACAAGAGTTATCGAGGAACCTGGCATGGTATTCCGGTTCTTGTGATGTCGACCGGCATGGGTGGTCCGTCCACAGCGATTGCGGTGGAGGAATTAAAGAAAGCCGGAGTGAAAGTGATGATTCGGATCGGAAGCTGTGGAGCACTTCAGCCGGAGGCAAAAGTCGGCGATCTGGTGCTTGTGGAGGCCACGGTGCGCGATGAGGGAACTTCCCTCGGATATGCTCCGTTAAGCTATCCGGCTGTCGCAGATTTTGAACTCCTCTCGGCATGCAAAGAGAGTGCGAAAAAGCAGGGATTTTCATGGCATATGGGAATTGGAAGAAGCCATGATTGTCTGTATCGCGACGAGAATCCGCAGATCTATGAGGAGTGGGCACGTCGGGGAGTCATGGCATCCGACATGGAGACAGCGTCTCTGTATGTAGTCGGAAGGGTCCGTGGAGTAAAGACAGCATCGATTCTGAATGTCGTTGCAGGATGCAAGAGTGATGTCGCGGAGGATATCGGGCGCTATGCGGATGGGGAAAAACTGACTGCGCTCGGCGAGGAGCATGAAATCCTGACGGCGTTTGAGGCATTTGAGTGTCTGGAGCATGCCAAACATGAAGTCGATAAGTAAGTAGTAGGTAGTAAGTGGTAAATAAGCGTAAGAAATTAAAGAAATTAGAGTAAGAAAATCAGAGTAAGAAAATTAAAATGCAAAAATGGGAAGGGACGGGTGAATATGAACAATCTGTTTAAAACGAAATTTGATGCGGTTACGATCGTTCTGATTCCGGCATGCATCGGAATCAACTATTTAGGAAAACTGTTTGCAAGTGTGCTGAAATTGCCACTGTGGCTGGACTCCATCGGAACCTGTATCGGTGGTTGTCTTGGCGGTCCGCTGATCGGTGCGATCTGTGGTGCAGCAAACAACCTGATTTATGGTTTTTCAGCCGGTGATAACATTACGTTGGTTTATGCGCTCACAAGTTTGGGAATCGGTGTTGCGGTCGGAATTATGGCGCGTCTTGGATTTATGAAGTCATTCCCGAAGGCAATTTTGACTGCATGTGTGGCCGGTCTGACGGCTGTTGCAATCTCGACTCCGTTAAACGTTATTTTCTGGGGTGGTACAACCGGAAATGTCTGGGGCGATGCCGTTTTTGCAGTAACGCAGGCTTCCAATATGCCGGTTATGCTCGGCTCTCTGCTCGATGAGGTTGTTGTGGATGTTCCGGACAAGCTGATCACTCTGATCGTTGTATTCTTTATTTTAAAGGGACTTCCGAAGAAGCTGACCAACCTTTACGAGGCAGATTCCGAGATTAAGACGCTGGATTAAAAGTTATTAAAAGCTATTGAAAGCTATTAAAAGTTGGACAAAATCTAGCATTCCGAATCGATAATCGATCAAAATAGTTAAAAAATTTAGGAAATAAAGAATGAAAAGTATAAGCCTTTTTGTGGACAACGGGACGTATCTGACAAAGATTCATCCCTTTACAAAATTGATGTACATTGCCACCGCGATCAGCATTCCGCTGATCACGGGTCGGCTCTGGATGTTTGGTGTTCTGATTGCCGTCAGTCTGTGTATTCTGGCGAGCGGAAAGATTCTAAGAAAAACGGTTCCGCTGATTGCATTTTCTTTCACGATTCTGTTGACCATTTTCCTGATTCACGGACTTTTCAACCAGAAAAATACAAATGTGCTGTTTCGGATCGGACCGCTCAAGTTCTACCAGGAGGGTCTGCTCTATGCACTGCGAATCGGGCTGAACATTTTAAATATGCTTCTCTCTTTTGCGGTCTTTGTGCTTTCCACAAAGCCGTCCGAGCTTGTCGATGAGCTTGAAAAACGGGGCTTCTCTCCGCGGTTCGGATATATCGTTACCTCGGTCTTTCAGATTATCCCGCAGATGATGGGAACGATGAATACGATCATGGATGCACAGCGCAGTCGTGGACTTGAGACGGAGGGAAATCTGCGCACCCGTGCGAAAGCCTTTCTTCCGCTGATCTCACCGGTTGTCATGAGTTCTCTGATCAACACGAGAGAGCGTGCAATCGCGCTTGAGGTGCGTGGCTTCGGTGCAAACCGAAAGAAAACCTGGCTTCAGGACAGACCGAAACATAAGGGGGATCGGGAGATCACGATTCTTCTCGGTGCGCTGATTCTGGTAGCCGTGATTTGGAGGGTTATGGAATGTCTGTGATAACAGTGGAAAACCTGCGGTATCAGTATCCGCACGCAGAGAAACTCGCTCTGGATGGAATCACTTTTTCTGTGGAAAGAGGAGAATTCATCGGAATTATCGGGGAAAACGGAGCCGGAAAGAGCACGCTCAGTCAGGCACTGATTGGACTTGTTCCCCAGTTTTATAAAGGTGCTTACGGTGGAAAAGTCATCGTCAATGGCAAGGAAGCGGGGAATACACCGGTTGCGCAGATGTGTGGAAATGTCGGACTCGTGTTCCAGAATCCGTTTAATCAGCTCTCGGGTGCAAAGGATACGGTGTACGATGAGGTTGCATTCGGTATGCAGAATCTCGGCGTGCCGAGGGAGGAGATGCACAAGCGTGCCGAAGAGGCGCTGAAACTGCTCGATATCTGGCAGTACCGCGAACGAAATCCGTTTGATCTGTCAGGTGGTCAGATGCAACGTGTTGCAATCGCGAGTGTGCTCGTCATGAGACCGGATGTGATGGTGCTTGATGAGCCGACTTCCCAGCTTGATCCGGAGGGAAGCGAGGAAGTTTTCCGTGCGGTTGAGAAGTTGACAAAGTCGGGGATCACGATTCTGATGATTGAGCAGAAGATCGAGAAACTGGCGGCATATTGCAGTCGGATTTTGCTTCTGCATCAGGGAAAGCAGATCGCATTTGATACGCCACAGAAGATTTTTTCGATGGAAAATCTTGAGGATTACGGTGTTCAGGCACCGGCATTTACGAGAATCTGCCGTGCAGAGAATGTCACGCTTCCGGATGGCACATATCCGGTGACGGTTGAGGAAGCGGTTGGAGTGATGCAGGCGAAACATGCATCGAGTGAATTGAGTGGATCGAATGGATTAGATGGGTCGAACAGCGCAGACGATGCCGTGAAGAGGAGCATGGAAATGTTTCGGATTGAGCATCTTGATTTCTCGTATCTTGCGAATGTTCCGATTCTCAAAGATCTGAATCTTCACCTTGATGGCAGACCGACGGCGATCATCGGGCAGAATGGAGCCGGAAAGACGACGCTTGTCAAACTACTCAAGGGACTTTTAAAGCCGGTGTCTGGAAATATTTATTTCCGCGGGGAGGACATGGCGGGAAAAACCGTTGCAATGCTTGCCGGAAATGTCGGCTATGTGTTTCAGAATCCGGATGATCAGATTTTCAAGTACAACGTTCTCGATGAGGTGATGTTCGGACCGTTGAATATCGGAATGGACCCGGAGCGCGCAAAGAGCGAGGCGAAAAAGGCGCTTGAGCTGACCGGGCTTGCCGGAAAAGAGGGGGAGAATCCCTACGATCTCGAGATGTATGAGAGAAAGATGACGGCGATCGCGTCCGTGCTTGCGATGGACACGGATGTGCTGATTCTCGATGAGCCGACAATCGCGCAGGACTGGCGCGGACGACGGATTATCGGGTCGATCATCCGCAGTCTGACGGAGCGCGGAAAACTTGTGATTGCGATTCTTCATGATATGGATTTCGTCGCAGAGAATTTCGAGCGCGTGATTGTCATGGCGCATGGAACGGTGCTTGCAGATGGAAGAGCAGAGGAAGTCTTTGAGCAGGAGGAGGCGCTTAAAAAAGCGTGTCTCCAGAAGCCGTATGTGATGCAGCTTTGCAGTCGGTTGGGGTATGAGAAGCCGTATCTGACGGTCGAGGAGTTGCTGAGCGATAGAGGTATTGAGAAATAAAAATATCTCACAGTATCTCAGACAGCTCCAATGGCGAACAAAGTCCTGCAAACGCGCTCTCGCTCCGGGTTCAACGTAGCAGTGCATAAGACCGTAAAATACACGGTCTAAGCACTGACGTTTCACACGGGTTTGCATGGACTTATTCGCCTTGTCGCTGTGCCAGGTATATCAAATCATTCAAGTCGACGCTCGCGGAAATTTGGCGCGTAATTCTGGTTAGCTTTGTTGAAATCTTCTAATCAGAATCATTGTGTATTAGTTATAGAAAATGAAACGTGCTGGTGGGAGAAATCCTGCCAGCTTTTTTTATGAGAATCTTTTTCAGAGGTGAAAAAAGTGCAGGGTCAGGTGAAAAATGAATGGCGACTTTTTGGGGGAGTCGTGGTACGATAGGATTAGATTTTTATGGGAAAGTTTATAGAAATATGAAAGGGAGATTTTGCAAAATCCATTATCGTTTGTGCAACGCATGAACAGTAATAGCGATAAGGCTGAATGAAAAAGAAGGGAGACAGGGAACGTTATGGAAAAACAATTTTGTCTGAAACTGAATGGAAAATGTCGTCCGGAATCGGTCGTGCAGGGGGACAAGTATCGTTTTACGGTGCTGACTTCCCAGATGCTTCGTATGGAGTACTCGGAGACTGGAGAGTTTGAGGATCGCCCGACTCAGATCGTGTGGAACCGTGATTTTGAGACTCCGAAATTTACGGTGAGGGATCAGGAGAATTGTCTTGAGATCGATACCGAGTATTTTCATCTTGTGTATGATAAGAAGGAGTTCAGCCCGAACCACCTCTATATTGATGTGAAGTATGCGTTCACGAACTACGGCGGAAGATGGTATTACGGAAGAACTGACTATGGTGATCCGGCGAGAGAGCATAATTTGAAAGGAACGGCGAGAACGCTTGACCGCTGTGACGGTGAGTGGTATGTAGGCTCCGGTCCGCTTGAGCGCATGCGCACGACGGGGGGAAAGACGAACCGTGAGGATGGAGATGTCGATCTCGGCATGGGTCTTTGCGATACGAGCGGACGTACGTTCTTTGATGACAGCGAGTCCCTGATCATGGAGGAGGACGGCTGGGTAACGCCGAGAAAGAAAGGCTGTGTCGATGTGTATTTTCTCGGATACGGGCGTGATTATTTCCATGCGATTCATGATTTTTACCGCCTGTCGGGTGCTGTGCCGATGCTTCCGAAATATGTGCTCGGAAACTGGTGGAGCCGTTACTGGAAGTACACCGAGGAGACATATCGCGAGCTTCTTGAGCGTTTTGAGAGAGAGCATGTGCCGTTCTCTGTCGTTGTCATGGATATGGACTGGCATCTTGTCGACATTCCGGAGAAATTCGGAAAGGGTTGGACGGGCTATACCTGGAACAACGAATGCTTCCCGGACCCGGAGGGCTTTATGGCATGGCTTCATGAGCACGGCTACCGCGTGACGCTGAATCTTCATCCGGCGGACGGTGTGCGCGCGTTTGAGGAGGCATATCCGGAGATGGCAAAGGCGATGGGCGTTGATCCGGAGTCGGAGTATCCGGTTCGCTTTGATTTCACAAATCAGGAATTTATCCGCGCCTACTTCCATTTCCTGCATCATCCGAACGAGGAGAACGGAGTTGATTTCTGGTGGATGGACTGGCAACAGGGTAAGATCTCGGCAGTCGAGGGAATGGACCCGATCTGGATGCTGAACCACTATCATCACTTTGATCTGACGAGAACCGGAAAGCGTGGAGTTATGCTGTCGCGTTACAGTGGTCTCGGCAGTCATCGCTACCCGATCGGATTTTCGGGCGATACGCATGTGACGTGGAATGCACTTCAGTATCAGCCATACTTTACGGCGACAGCATCGAACGTCGGTTACACCTGGTGGAGCCATGACATCGGCGGTCACATGAACGGAATCAAGGATAATGAGCTGTATGTGCGCTGGATTCAGTTTGGTGTCTTCTCCCCGATCAACCGCCTTCACAGCAACAGCAACCCGTTCTGCGGAAAAGAGCCGTGGCGTTATCCGAAGCCGTATGATGATCTTGCAAGAGAATCATTGCGTCTGCGTCATCGCCTTCTGCCGTACATCTATACGATGAACGCACAGTGCCATGAAAAGATGGTTCCGGTTGTTGTTCCGGCCTACTACTACTATCCGATGGAGGAGGGAAGTTACGTCTGCCGAAATGAGTATTTCTTCGGAACAGAACTTCTCGTTCAGCCGATGGTTCATCCGACCGATCACGAGACCGGATACACGACGGAGAAATCATGGATTCCGGCTGGAAACTGGTATGATTTTGACAATGGTGCAGTTCGCCACGGAGGTCCGAAGGGACATTACACGACGATCAGCAGACCCATTGACCGTCAGGGCGTTCTCGCAAAGGCGGGCGCGATTGTTCCGATGGCACCGGATACCGGGGATAATTGCATCGATAATCCGGAGACGCTTGAGATTCTTGTTTTCCCGGGACAGGACAACACCTACACGCTGTTTGAGGATGGCGGAGAAGGATTTGACTATGAGAATGGTGTGTGCTTAAGAACAGAGATTTCCTTAAGCTGGAAGGATGAGGCAGTGACACTTGAAGTTCGTCCGTCAGGAGATCTCTCGGTTGTGCCTAAGAAACGCCGCTATGTTCTTCGTCTGCGTGGATTTGCAAAGATAGAGCTGACTGCTTCGAGTGAGGCGATGGAGAGCGAGTATGATTCCGAGACGAGAACGCTGACACTGACGACAGAGCTTTTAGAGGCAGGAAGAAGTGTGAGTGTGACGCTTCCGGGAGCAGACGATTGCACTGCAAAAGAATCGCGTGAGAAGTTGAACGAAAGAGTCTTTGAGTTCCTTGATCAGGTTCAGGGAAGCATCGTGAAGAAGAAAAATGTCTACCAGTACTTTGCAGGAGACTACACGAAAGAAGAAATTCTGGCATCTCTTACGGGTCTTGAGCTTCCAGAGAGCTGGAAGGCTGTGCTGACCGAGATGCTGATCGGCTAAATTTTAATCACAAAACGCAGAAAACTGGTGAAAAAATTACATACAGAAAATAATTCATAAAAGCAAGCAAAAATTGAAAAAAAACCGCCATTCCTTTTGTCGAAGGATTTTTCTATAATAGGCACATAGAAAAACGGTGGAAACAAAAAGTTCCCGGAATCTGAAACGAATACGATCTGAAACAGTTAAATCAGATTTGGAAGAAATAGAATTTGAGATGAGAGAGTTCAGATTCCGGGAGCGAAAATGACAGGAGGAAGTTGGTATGAAAAAACATCTGGCACTGGCAATGGCAACTCTGACGGCAGTGAGCGCACTGACCGGTTGTGTGGGAGCAAGCGCAGGAAAATCGGCGGTAGCACCGGAGACGAAACAGGAAGTAGCGAAGTCGTCTGCAGAGAATGGCGGATCAGAGTCGGCTGAGGCATCAGACGGAAGCGTACCCGGAGAGATTACCGTGATGGTAAACAGTTCGTTCACGGGAATGGACGATCCGGCGATCATGAGAGCGGCGAAGGCATTTGAGGAGCAGAACCCGGGCACGAAGGTCACGATTGAGGGACTGGCAGGTCAGGAGCTGATCAGCAAGTTCACGACGACCGCAATGGCAGGTTCCGGACCGGATGTCGTGGCACTCGACAACTCCGGCTGGCCGATTGATCTGGCAGCAATGGGACTGATCATGCCACTCGATGACAAGATCGAAGCATCGGACAACAAGTATCTTCAGGGACCGCTCGAGTCGGGACTCTATGAGGGAAATTACTATTCCGTTCCGTGGTATTACAACAACACCGGACTCTATTACAATAAGAGAATCCTGACCGAGATCGGAAAGGACAGCGCACCGACGACCTGGGATGAGCTTGAGGAGGATATCAAACTTGCAACAGAGAAGGGATATTCCGGAATTTCCACCCGTCTCGATGGATACGCACTCTTCAACATCTTCTTTGAGAATGGAAACGATGTGATCGATACAAGCGGAGAGAAGCCGGTCGTAACCGTCAACAACGAGTCTGGTAAAGAAGCATTCTCATTCTGGACTGGTCTTCACACGAAGTATCACGCATTCCCAGAGGGCATGAAGGATGCAACCGACTGGGCAACCGCATACACGACGTTCGTCTCTGATGACTGTCTCTTCTTTGTCTGCGGTGACTGGGCTTATGTGAATATCCAGAAGGGCAACCCGGATATGGAATTTGGTCTGGCTCCGATGCCGAAGGGAAGCGTACAGGCTGTCTGCCTTGGTGGATACAATATGGCAATCAATGCAAACACCGCAAATCCGGATCTTGCATGGGCATTTGTTGACTACCTGACGAGCAAGGAATGTGACTATGTCATGACGGAGCAGGGAAGAATTCCTGGAAGAAGTGATGTAGATTACACCCCGATTCTGGAGATGAATCCGGAGTATCAGGTCTTCATCGACGAGTCTGCTTACACCGTTCCGAGACCGCGCGTAAAGAATGCCGCTTCTGTTGATCAGAAGGTTGTAGATGCGTTCAAGAAAGTGTTCTTCGATCAGAAGACTTCTGAGGAAGCACTGAATGAGCTGGAAGCAGAACTGAATGACTTTGTCAACGAAAACTACTAGAACGGTTAAGAATGATAGAGGCGCTTTTATGAGAGAGAAGACAAAGAAACGAAGACCTGATGAGTACTCGTTTCAGAGAAATATTCACGGTTATCTGCTGATTGCACCGGCAATCCTCGCAATCCTGCTTCTCAGCGTTTACCCGCTTTTGCAGGGAATCTGGATCAGCTTGCTGAACTATGATATGACAAAGGCGAATGCCCCGAATTTCGGGACATTCGCCGGACTCAAGAACTATCTCGTTGTGTTTGCAAATTCCAAGTATCGCAATGCGGTGATGAACTCAGTTGTGTGGACACTTGTGAACATCGTGATCCAGCTTGCACTTGCGATGGGAGTAGCGCTGATCCTCAATGAGAAGCTCAAGGGACGCGGTGTATTCCGTACAATGGCACTTCTGCCGTGGGCGATCCCTGCAGCGATCAGTGCACTGACATTCAGCGCACTCTACGATACGAAAATTGGTGTCTTCAATGCAATTCTGATTCGCCTCGGAATCCTGAAGGAGGGATATTCTTTCCTCGGAAATGTCACGAGCGCGATGCCGGCGGTTATCGTCGCAAATGTGTGGAAGAGCACGCCGTTTCTGATGATCTTTATTCTTGCAGCCCTTCAGGGCGTATCTTACGATATGTATGAGAGCGGAGCGATTGACGGAGCAGGAAAGCTGAAACGCTTCCTCTACATCACGCTTCCAAACATCAAGGAGCCGATGGCAGTTGCGGTTATTTTGAATCTGATTTCCATCTTTAACAACTTTAATGCAATCTGGCTTCTGACAAAGGGAGGTCCGCTTGACAGTACTGAAATTATGTATACATATGCATACCGTCAGGCGTTTGTGGACCACAAGTTTGGATATGCAGCGGCGACTTCCGTTGTGATTTTCATCGTGATTGCGATTCTGACTGTGATCTATGTAAAGATGATTTCTTCAGATCGGGAAGGCAGGAGGTAGAGAGATGAAGCGGACAAAGGGTGAGTGGACGTTTCTGTATGTGATGGCATCATTGATTGCCCTGTGCTCGGTATTGCCATTTATCTGGGTTCTGATGACCTCTGTAAAGTCGCCGGAGCAGATTTATGATATGAATCAGATCATACCGAAATACGTTACATTTGACAATTTTAAGCGAGTTTTGTTTCAGTCGAATTTCGTGCGCTACTTTTTAAACAGCGCGTATATTTCCGTTGTCGTGACTGTGATCTCGATGATTTTAGCAGTCATGGCGGCATATGGATTCTGCCGTTACAACATTGTCGGAGCGGAGAAAATGAAGCTGAGTATCCTGTTCACGAAAATGTTTCCGGGCGTGTTGCTTTCCATTCCCTACTATGTTATCATGAAAAATATGGGACTGGTTGATACGCATACCGGTCTGATCATCATCAACTGCTCGTTCGTTCTTCCGTTTGCGGTCTGGAATATGTGTACGTTTTTCCTCCAGATTCCGTGGGAGATCGAGGAGTCGGCGCTGATTGACGGATGTAGCAGATTTCAGTCGTTTATCAAGGTGATTTTCCCGATGGCAAAACCGGGTATCTCCGCGACGACGCTGTATTGCTTCCTGATGTCCTGGGATGAGTTCATGTATGCAAATACGTTCATCAATTCCACGCTGAAAAAGACCGTTCAGGTTGGTATTCGCGATTACATCGGAGAGTACTCGACCGACTGGGGACCGCTGATGGCATCTGTTATCCTGAGCCTGATTCCGGTTATCGTCTTCTTCGTCTTCGTTCAGGACAACCTCGTAGGTGGTCTGTCTGCCGGAGCCGTTAAGGGATGAGATTTTTGCAAGAGAACATCCCATCCGAGGATAGATGTTTTCAGTCAGAGCTTTTGATCGGGGTGGCAAAGAAAAACGATTGAGCAGACCAGTGGATTTACAGACAGAATAAGTAGACCGAATAGATTGACGTTTCAGGAGACAGTTAGAGATGAGAGAGAGGAAGGTTGCGCCGAGCATCTGGCGCAGTATGGTTCAGAGTGTGACGCTTTACATTCTGCTGCCCCTCTTTCTCGCTCTGACTGTCCTTTGTTTTTTGTTGAAGAAAAAGACAGACTCCGGGATTGAGGAAGCGATGCAGATGATGTTTGCGCAGAATGTGCAGGAGATTGACAGTGCGATTCTGCTTTCAAATTATGCGAGCAGTACGATGATTACCTACATGGAGAACAGCCGGTTTTTGAAGAATTATTATAATGCGAAAAATGAATATGCGAAAAATCGCGTGGTCGGACAGATCGAGGGGATGATCCTCAATACGAATGTCTCGACCCTCGGAAGCATCGAGGCGGAGCTGATGATTTTTATGAACGACGGAAAAAAGATCAGTTCCACAAGGATCGCTGAGATTCCGGAAAAATATCAGGAGACTGACTGGTATCAAAATATGCAAAAGAGTGGTCAGATTCCGTACTGGGACAGTGCGATGACGCCGTATTTTGATTACAAGGATAATCGAAGATATGTGAGCTTTGGGCGCGCACTCGTGCGCTATCGTGGAAATGCGCTCGGCTATGCGCTTGTGCGGATTCCGAGAGATGTCTTTTTCGGAAATGCGAAGAATTCGTCCGATTCGGTTTATCGAGGCGGAACGGTCTTCATGTGTGACCAGAACGGCAGAATTATCGCATCCGGTCCCGAGGAACTCTCGCCGGAGATCGCGGAGAAGACGATCGAGGTTTGGAGAAAATCCGGTGAAAAGCAGGGAAAAATCGGCAATGCCTATGTGCTCTCATCAAATCTGACTTCGAGCAACAATCAGGTTGTTTACGTCGGAAATTATCATGAAATTTTTGCACAGAGTGAGCAGATTCAGCTGGTCGTGATTCTGTTTATGGCAGGTGCAGGCATTGCCATTGTCACAATCATGTTGATGATCAGCCGGTACATCACAAACCCGATTCTCTTCTTTGCGCGACAGGTTGACTGGATTGAGCAGAACGATCCGAAGAAGCTGACACTCGAGGAAAATCGTTTCCTTGAGACGCAGGCTCTTGAGAACGGGATGATCCGCGCACAGAACAGAATCGCAAAGCTGATGGAGGATGTGAGACAGGAAGCGGTGATGAAGGAGAAGGCAAGATTCGATGCGCTCAAGGCACAGATCAATCCTCATTTTCTGTTTAATACGTTGAATGCGATCCGCTGGAAGGCTTCGATGAATCACGATGAGGAGGTCGCAGATGTGCTGTCGGAGCTTGGCGTTCTGCTGAGCGAGACGTATAAGAGCGATGAGGAGATGGAGAGCATTGGAAATGCAGTGCGCATCCTGAATGCCTATGTAAAAATCATGCAGATCCGCTTTGGAAACAAGGTTCAGTTCTTTTTCTCAATTCCGGAAAACATCCGAAAGTACCAGATTCCGCGTTTCTGTCTCCAGCCGCTTGTCGAGAATTCGTTTATTCACGGAATGTCTCATGTGGAGTGCGGTGTGATTGCGCTTCGCGGGGAAAAGCAGGGTACAGATATTGTGCTGACGCTGATTGATAATGGCGAGGGACTCAGGGGAAAAACGCTTGATTTAAACCGCGAAAAGCCGGGAAAACGGGGACTGACCGGAATCGGTCTTCCTAATATTCACAAGAGACTGACCGGATTGTTCGGAGAGGGCTACGGCCTTGCGATCGACACAGAGATCGAGAGCGGATTCCGAGTCTCGCTACGAATTCCGGCGATTGAGGAAAAGGGGGATGAAAATGAAAGCGCTGATTGTTGAGGATGAGCTTCTCGCGAGAGTTGGAATGCGTTCCCTGCTTCCGTGGGAGGAGCTTGGAATCGCACTTCTTGAGGATGCGTGCGACGGCAGGGAGGCTCTGCAACAGATTGAGAGTGGTCATCCGGATCTGCTGTTTCTGGATTTGAATATTCCGGAAATCAGCGGTCTGGAACTCTTAAAAATCATCCGCAGTCGTCATCTCTCGGTGAAGACGATTGTTGTCAGCTGTTACGATGATTTTGACACCGTGAAGGAGGCGATGAAACTCGGGGCAGTCGACTACATCCGAAAATTCGGACTCTCGAAGGAGGAGCTTCTCGCCTCTCTCAAACATCTGAGAGACTCGTTTCCTGAGATGGAAGTTGAGGAGAAATCTGTACCAGAACAGAAATCCGCTGCCCAGACCGGCTATGAGATGCGAAAGCGAGTTCGTAACATACCTGAAGAATTCCAGAGCGGATGCTGTCTGAGTTTCTATATGGTGTGGAAATATGCGGAAGAGATGACGGACATGAAGCTGATCGAGACGGTCGCCACCCAGTATTATCAGGGACTCGGGAAGCATACGCTCGCCCTGATGTGGGAGGGCAAACTCCTTGTTTTGATCCGTGAGGGGACGGAGAAAGCGGAGGTTGAATCGCTTAAACGACAGATTGAACTTTTCATCACAAACCGGTGTTATATCGGAATTACGCCGTACAGCGACCGGGATCATGAGACCGGATTTTTTACCCGTCTTGCGGACAGCATCGAGGCGTATGGATTTTATGGAAATAGGGAAGAGATCGTTGACCTCGAGACTCCATTTACGTTTGAAAAACATCAGACTCTCGGCGGAGCAGAATATATGGAGCGCCTTGAGCGCGCAATCCAGAAAATGTCACTCGAAGAGATGGACAAAAACATCTCCGAGCTTTTTGATGAGATCGAGACGGCAGAAAATTATCCAGTGCCGTACATCAAACGGCTGATGATTGAGATTCTGAGCCGGTTTTCAGATAAGTCCGCCCAGCTTGGCGGGTCGATCGATGAACTTGAGGTCGCAGACAGCAGACGCCATTATCGGAAGATTGTGAACATGGCAAACCTTGAAGATCTTCGCATCTGGTGGAAAGAGTTTACGAAACAATTTGCCGGGACGTATTTTACGAGACAGAAAAAATCAGAGTCCGACATCATTGAGATGGCGCTCAATTACATTGAACAGAATTTAAGCTCTCCGATTCAGCTTACCGATGTTGCGCGCTATATAGGCGTGTCGGAGCCGTATCTGAGTTCCTTTTTCAAGCGCGTGATGAACGAGAACTTTATCCCGTATGTAAATCGCCAGAAAATCCGACGGGCAAAACAGTTGCTTGCGGAGGGAAAGATGGTCTATCAGGTCTCCGATCTGCTCGGCTATGAAAACAGCACCTATTTTTCAAAAGTATTTAAGAAAGTCGAGGGCATGACCCCGGAGCAATATAGAAAGAGCCTGTGAGACTATTTTCTCAAGGGCTCTTTTAATATGCCAATATATATAGTTCGGATTATACTATGAAATTTATAAGTGACTCATAAATTGACCAACATCTTCCGCTCTCTCTGTATCTGCTTTATGATAATAAGTAGAACAATAGAGGAGAGAGCGTATAGATCAAGCTCCGAAAGCGATTTTTCTCACCAT
Organism: Brotaphodocola sp.; assembly: GCF_983179755.1. Lineage (NCBI taxonomy): Bacteria > Bacillati > Bacillota > Clostridia > Lachnospirales > Lachnospiraceae > Brotaphodocola > Brotaphodocola sp. The sequence continues at coordinate 151,280 of NZ_CFAHBC010000002.1, forward strand.
TTGGCGGAAAATTATCTTGCTCATTCCGCTCTTTTTTCTGCTACCGTACCTGTGTCCGGACGCAGTTACTGGTGTCTATCTGGCAGAGCCGATTGCAGACACCATTGCTGTTTGCACCACCTCACTGATGTTTTATGCCTATTATCGAAAATTAAAATGAATAGGGATTGGGACTATCCCAAAATATAAAAACAGAGCGTTTCGGCAGTCAGTCAAAACGCTCTGTTTTTTTTCGGTTTAACGTCTTCGAATATCATATGCGCTAAGAAATAGCAATAGACAGAGAGTTTGTGCAAGGAATTATGAAATGTATTAAGAACGGTAACGATCTTGTCAAAACAGAAAAAATCTACTAGAATGAAATGGAACAGATAAAAAGATACAGAACAGATACAGATAAATGGTAATAAAGTTTAAATGGTAATGAAATTTAAGTTGAGTATGTAAATGTAAATAAGAAATGGATGTTACTGTTTACAGGTAGGCACTTTTAGAACCGAAAGTGCCGTGAGATAACGTGGTGGTAGCGGGAATTTGCCGTATTTAAATGTGAAACCACGGCAAATTCCGTTACTGGGCACGTGTGCGTGAACAGTAAGAATTAAATGCGGGAGACAGAACGTGGCAACGAAAAAGAAACAGAACAAACTCTCTTATCTGGTTCGTGGCGGGATGACGGTTTTGACGACAGTACTGATTGTACTGTTTTTTTGCATTATGTCGATTGTGGGAAAAATTCAGGGAACTGCCCGCGTCGTAAACTATGCCGGACTTGTGAGAGGAACGACACAGCAGATTATAAAGCTGGAGATTGCGGGTTTCCCGCAGGATGAGATGATTGAGAGCGTGGCATCTTTTATTGTGGGACTCAGAGAGGGCAGTGATACATGGAATCTTGTCCGCCTCAATGATGCACAATTTCAGCACAAGTTGACAGAGCTGAGTGCAGATTTTGATGATGTGAGAGAAGAGATTTTGAAGGTGCGCCAGGTGGGATACCAGAATACCGACATCATTGCGGAGAGCGAAGCCTTTTTTGGCATCTGTGATGAGGCGACCGGACTGGCGGAGGCGTATTCCCAGAAAAAGGCGACTGCGCTGAGTTATCTTGAACAGGTCGTGGTATTGGATACGATCGGTCTGGTGATTCTGATCGGAATTGAGCTGGTTAAAGCTCTGCGATATGCGGCGATGAACCGAATTTTGCAGAGCAAGGTCTATTTAGATGAGGCGACCGGTCTTCCGAATAAGAATAAGTGCGAGGAGATTCTCAGCACACCCGAGCTTGCGGGGGAGAATGGAGCGACTGCGCTCTGTGTCTTTGACTTAAACAATTTGAGGACGATCAACAACAGCTTGGGACATGCAAAAGGAGACGAGTACATTCGAAATTTTGCGGTGGAGCTGAGAAAGGCGCTTGCGTCGGAATATTTTGTCGGGCGAAATGGCGGAGATGAGTTCCTTGCAGTTCTGCATGGTCTGAACCATGAGGAAGTCCAGAATTGCATGGCACAGATTCGGACGCATATGGCGGAGTACTCGAAGGGACATCCGGAGATGCCGATCAGTTATGCGGCGGGATATGCACTGTCGGATGATTTCCCAGAGTGCACGATGAGAGAACTTTTCCGTTATGCGGATAAGAACATGTACATTGACAAGAACCGGGCGAAGATGGAGGAGGCGATAAAGGAGAAACAGATCAATCTGAGTGTTCTCAGGTTCATAAAAGAAAAAGGATTTTCCTTTACGGACTGTGTGTACTGCGATGGACAGCAGGATCAGTACCGGGTACTGCGTGCAAGTTCGTCCTTCTTCCTCGCGGACGATGGAAGTTATTCCGGAGCGGTGGAACAGATTGTGCAGGAGCTTTCGACTCCGGAGACGAGGAAGAAACTCTGGGAGGAGCTTCAGCTCTCATATCTGAAAAAGACGCTCTCCAAAACGCATGAGAAGAGCGAGTATCTTTGTCAGTATCCGGAAGGCGACCATATGAGAAGAGGGCGCTTGACGATCCTCTATTGTGATTCCAATGCACATGGAGAACTGCATCACTTTGTGCTCGGATTTGAGTATTTCCGCGACTCTGCACAGCTTGAGGCGATTGAGAAACGCCAGCTGACCCGCTATTACGAGCAGATGAAGCAGTCGATCCTTGAGAACAGCAATTACGTCGATGCGCTTCTCGAGACGGCTGAGATGGTCTATACCGTAGATCTAACAAATGATCGGATTGAAAAGATTTTCTATCGGGATGCGGAGGCTCGCCACTTTGAGCTCGGGATTGAGCTTCCGTGTTCTTACAATGAATATTGTGAGGGACGACGGAAGTTTATCTCAGGTGAGACGATGGAGAACTATCGAATTGCAGATTCCTCGGAAAAACTGTTGGAACGTTTTAACACGGGCGCAAAACAGGTTGCAGTCGAGTACCGGGAACTCGATGCAAAGAAAACGCTGATCTGGCTTCAGAAAATGATTCTGATGTCTCAGGACCCCGTTTATGATGATGAGAGTGGAGTTGAGCGCAGTGTTGTGCATGGAATGATTCTCTTCAAGAATACTTCGGTGTTTCATGAGCAGGAGAAGATGGAGAGGGAACGTCTTCAGGTTGCATTTAAGAAGGCGGATCTTGAGAGCAAGGCAAAGACAGAATTCCTGAATCGCATGAGTCATGACATTCGGACACCGATCAATGGAATCATGGGAATGGTCGATATCATTGCGAGGAATAAGGAAGATCCGGAAAAGGTAGATGTCTGCCTTGAAAAGATTCGACTCTCCTCCACGCACTTGCTGGCGCTTGTCTGCGATGTGCTTGAGATGAGCAAGATGGAGGCAGGACACTTTGTTCCGGAGAGAAAGCCGTTTGATATTGAGGAGTTGATGAATGAGGTTGCATCGCTGATCGAAGGTCAACTGTCGGAGACTGGAATTGTCTATCATGCATACCAGGAAAATCTCAGCCATGTTCATCTGCTCGGAAGTCCGCTTCATCTGAGACAGATTTTGCTGAATATCTTGAGCAATGCGATCAAGTATAACAAGCCGAATGGAACAATCGATGTCTACACGAGGGAGGCATCGGCCGATGAGAAGACGGTTGTCTATGAGTTTAAGATCACGGACAGCGGAGTCGGAATGAGTGAGGACTTTGTGAAAAACAGATTGTTTGAGCCGTTCAGCCAGGAAAAAACGGATGCCCGAACACATTACATGGGAACCGGGCTTGGTATGTCGATCGTGAAAGAGATGGTCGCAAAGATGAACGGAACGATACAGGTTCAGAGCCGTGTCGGAGTTGGGACAACGTTTGTCGTCACAATTCCATTTGAGCTTGATGTGCAGGCGAGTCAGGTTAAGAATACGCAAAATGGATCGGCTGCGATTGGAAATCAGACTGAAATGTATTCAGAAGATGGGGCGGAGACAGAGAATTTAGAAAAAAACATGTCAAAAGAAGGCACATCAAAAAAAGATATATTAAAAAAAGAGCTTGCCGGAAAGAACATTCTTCTTGCGGAGGACAATGAGATCAATATGGAGATCGCAGAGTTTTATCTGACGGATTATGGCGCAAGCGTTGATCAGGCGTGGAACGGGCAGGAGGCAAGCGAGAAAGTTGCAAAAGCTCCTCCGGGAACTTACGATATCATTTTGATGGATGTGATGATGCCGGTGATGGATGGACTTACGGCGACGCGCAAAATTCGTGCGATGGAGTCTTCGGATATCGGGGCGATTCCGATTCTTGCGATGACAGCGCAGTCTACCGCAGAGAGTTATGAAGAGTGTCGGGAAGGCGGGATGACTGGATATCTGACAAAGCCAATCAACCCGGAAGTGATGGTGAAAGAGATTTTGCGGGTTTGTGAAGTTTGCAAAGACCAATAAAAGGAAATGTAAAAGAGAATAAAGAATAAACGAAAATAAAAGAAAACGTAAAAGAGAATAAAAGGGAAAAGAGTGTGACGGATTATGAGAGAAAAAGAGATAAAAGGAACCCTTTTTTCCAATCAGGCGCTGTGGTGGTTGATTGCGCCACTTGTGGTGGAGCAGATTCTGGCAGTGACGGTCGGAATGGTGGATACGGTGATGGTTTCAAGTGCGGGAGAGGCGGCGACATCTGGTGTCTCTCTGGTGGATATGATAAACACGCTGATCATCAATATTTTTGCGGCGATAGCGACGGGAGGAGCTGTTGTATCGTCGCAGTATCTGGGACAGAAGGACAAGAATAAGGCGTGTCAGGCGGCAGATCAGTTGCTTTTGATTACGGGAATTATCGCAGTCGGTATCATGGTGTTGTGCCTGATTTTCCGCAGACCGTTTCTTTCGATTTTGTACGGAGAGATTGAGGCGGATGTCATGCAGAATGCGCTGATTTATCTGATTCTTTCTGCCTTATCCTATCCGTTTCTGGCAGTGTACAATTCATGTGCGGCGCTGTTTCGATCGATGGGAAACTCCAGAATTTCGATGCAGGTTTCGATTCTGATGAATGTGATGAATGCAGTGGGCGACTATGTATTCATTTTTGGATTCCACTGGGGCGTGGCAGGTGCGGCACTTGCTTCTCTGATTTCGAGAATGACTGCCTGCGTGATTCTTTATCTGAGACTGAGAAATCCGGTGCTCGACATTCATGCAGGGGCACATGGAATTCACTGGGATGGAAGAATGATTCACAGGATTTTGAATATCGGAATTCCGAGCGGAGTGGAGAATAGTATCTTCCAGCTTGGACGAGTGCTCGTCGTCGGTATCATTGCGGGATTTGGAACGATCCAGATTGCAGCAAATGCAGTTGCAAATAACCTCGACTCGATGGGCGTGCTTCCGGGAAGTGCGATGAATTTGGCGATGATTACGGTGATTGGTCAGTGTGTCGGAGCGGGGGACTACGATCAGGCGCAGTATTACACGAAGAAGCTGATGACGGTGACGTATGCGGTTAATATGGTGACTTGTCTTGCGGTGCTTGGAGCGATGCCGATGATTCTGAATCTGTACGGATTGTCGGATGAGACACTTGCGCTTGCATCGACGCTGGTGTTGATTCATGATGGCTGTGCGATCCTTTTGTGGCCGTCGGCATTTACGCTGACGAGTGTTCTGCGTGCGGCAAATGATGTGAAGTTCCCGATGGTGGTCTCGATTGGATCAATGATCGTTTTTCGAATTGGATTGAGCTATATCGTCGCAATTGGAATGGGACTCGGAGCGATCGGTGTGTGGATTGCGATGGTTGTGGACTGGATTGTGCGCGCGTCGTTCTTTATCTGGCGTTATCGCAGTGGAAGGTGGAAGATCTATTATCGCGCGGAGTAAGAGTGTGGGACTAGATTGATTTCGTTTGGGAATGTCATTCGATTTATGTGTGCGTGCATATGTAGCGAGCTGTCTGTGAACAATCTTAGACAACTAAAGCGGGAAAGTCGTTGCCGAAGCAACCGCGCCTCGGCGCAAGAATGTGCCAAGGCACATTCTTTTTTTTAGATCATTCAAATCAGGCTTCCGATCAGGTAGACCACAAACGAGGCGATCCATGCGATTGCGCATTGCATCAGGACAACGGCGAAGGCCCAGCGTCCGCCGAGTTCTCTGCGGATGCTCGCGATCGCGGCGACGCACGGGGTGTAGAGCAGGCAGAAGACAAGCAGGCTACCGGCTGAGAGTGGACTGATCGTGGATGTCAGAATCGCGGTGCTTCCAAACAGGACGGAGAGCGTTGCGACAACACTCTCTTTTGCCATGAATCCGGTGATCAGCGCGGTGGAGATCCGCCAGTCGCCAAATCCCATCGGGGCGAAGAGCGGGGCAATCATACCGGCTACGCAGGCGAGGATGCTGTCTCTCGAGTCGGTGACGATGTTCAAGTGCAGGTCGAATGTCTGCAAGAACCAGATTGCGAGTGTCGCCATGAAGATCACGGTGAACGCTTTCTGGAGAAAGTCTCTTGCTTTGTCCCAGAGCAGGTGACCGACGTTTTTTGCTCCCGGCATGCGGTAGTTTGGCAGTTCCATGACAAACGGAACGGCTTCTCCGCGAAACAGCGTCTGACCGAAAATGAGTGCCATGAGAATTCCCATAAAGATTCCGCCAAAGTAGAGGATCGCCATCACAAGTGCGCCATGTTTTGGGAAGAAGGCACTTGCGAAAAATGCATAGATCGGCAGTTTTGCGGAACAGCTCATGAACGGAGTCAGAAGAATTGTCATCTTGCGGTCACGCTCAGATGGGAGTGTTCGACTCGCCATGACACCGGGAACCGTGCATCCGAATCCGACAAGCATTGGGACAATGCTTCGACCGGACAGACCGATTTTACGGAGCAGTTTGTCCATCACGAAAGCGACGCGCGCCATGTATCCGCTGTCTTCAAGCATCGAGAGGAAGAAGAACAGCGTGACGATAACAGGCAGGAAGCTCAGCACACTGCCGACACCGTTGAAGAGACCGTCAATCACGAGAGATTGGAGGACATCACTGACGTTCCAGGCAATCAGGAGATTCTGAACGAGGTCGGACAGCGCAGAGATGCCTGCATCGAGGAGCGACGAGAGGAAAGCACCGATGACCCCAAATGTCAGGTAGAAGACGAGCCCCATGATGCCGACAAAGCAGGGGATTGCAGTATATTTTCCGGTCAGGATGCGGTCAATCTGTACGCTTCGCAGATGTTCTTTACTTTCTTTCGGTCGAACAACCGAGGCATCGCAGACTTTTCCAATGAAATCGAAGCGCATGTGGGCGATCGCAGCGGAACGGTCAAGACCGCGCTCTTTCTCCATCTGGCAGAGAATGTGCTCAAGTGTCTCCTGCTCGTTCTGATCGAGGTGCAGACTTTTTAAGATCAGTGGATCGCCTTCCGCAAGCTTTGAGGCGGCAAAGCGCAGGGGAATATCGGCGCGCTTGGCGTGGTCCTCAATCAGATGCATGATTGCGTGCAGACAGCGGTGAACCGCACCACCGTCGTCATTAACATCGCACAGGTCCATTTTTCTTGGACATTCCTGATACTTTGCGACGTGGACGGCGTGGGAGATCAGCTCGTCAATTCCCTCGTTCTTGGATGCGGAAATCGGGATCACCGGGATTCCGAGCATTTCCTCCATCTTGTTGATCATGACGGAACCACCGTTGGCTCGCACTTCGTCCATCATGTTTAATGCGAGAACCATCGGAATGTCAAGCTCCATCAGCTGCATCGTCAGATAGAGATTTCGCTCGATGTTTGTCGCGTCGACGATGTTGATGATTCCCTTCGGGTGATCGCGCAGGACGAAGTCGCGGGTCACAAGCTCCTCGCTCGAGTAGGGCGACATCGAGTAGATGCCGGGAAGGTCGGTCACGAGGGTGTCTTTGTAATTTCGGATCACTCCATCTTTTCGGTCGACAGTCACGCCTGGGAAGTTTCCGACATGCTGGTTTGAGCCAGTCAGCTGATTAAACAGGGTGGTTTTTCCACAGTTCTGATTTCCGGCAAGTGCAAAAGTCAGGATTGTCCCGTCAGGGAGTGGGTTCTCTGTGGATTTCTCGTGGAAGCGTCCGCCCTCTCCGAGTCCCGGATGAGGAAGGGTTTCCGCATCCGGAGCCGGCATTGGAGGGATCATCTTTGCATCCCGAATGTTCTCAATTTCGATTTTTTCTGCATCCGCTAAACGCAGGGTCAGTTCATAGCTGTGAATCCGAAGTTCCATCGGATCGCCCATGGGAGCATATTTCACCATGGTAACCTCGCCTTTTGGAATCAGACCCATATCGAGGAAGTGTTGGCGCAGTGCGCCCTCTCCCCCGACAGAGCGGATTGTAGCAGTTTTTCCGATTGGTAAGTCTCGCAGTGTCATCTCTGTACCTCTTCTGTATGAAATCGTAGTGTGAAATAACTGAAAATACTTGATTATTGAGAAAAACTATCAATAATCAAAATAACCGTATGAAAAAACAGCAGATTTGTCAAGTATTATTTCTGTTCTTCCTGACTGCAAATCGCGAGCCGGTGCTGATATTTTTCCCGGGTCGCAAGTCCACCGCGAATGTGGCGCTCGGACTTGTTGATGTTTAAGACGATCCGGGCGCGGGCAGCGAGGGATGGATTGATATGTTCAAGCCGGTCTGTCACATCCTTGTGAACCGTGCTCTTGCTGATTCCGAATTTTTTTGCAGTCTGACGTACTGTGGCATTGTGGTCGATGATGTAATTGGCGATTGCAACCGCCCGCTCTTCAATATAATCTTTCATGAATGTCCTTCCGAACACGTTTTTTACATCCTATTAGAAAAAAAGGAAAAGTATGTGTGAAACAGGGAAACTTGTAAGTTGTTTTGAGGAAAACTTGTTGAGGAGATTTTTTTTAAACGAAAAGACAAATAACTCAAAATGTCCGCGTGATAAAAACATTTGTATTTTAAAGGCGAATTGTGTATAATAGAACAGAAAAATCTATACAGAAAGAAGAAAAATCTATGAAAAAGCTGTTTGAGGCATGGAATCAGATCAGTCTGGTAAAACGGATTGTGGTAGGTCTGATCATCGGAACAGTTCTGGGTCTTGTGTGTCCCGGAACAGGGGGAGTTGCAATTCTTGGTGATGCGTTTGTCGGAGCGCTGAAGGCGGTGGCACCGCTTCTGGTCTTCTTTTTGATCGTCAGTTCGCTCTGCTATTCCGGAAAGAGTCACGGTGGTGTGATCCGGACCGTTATCATTCTTTACATGTTCAGCACTTTTCTTGCGGCTGTGATTGCAGTCGTATCGAGCATGCTGTTTCCGGTATCCCTGACGCTGAGCGCGGAGGCAGCTGATATGTCAGCACCGCAGGGAATCGCGGATGTGCTGAGAAATCTGTTAATGAATATTGTGTCGAATCCAGTGAAATCCCTGATGGAGGCAAATTATATCGGAATTCTGTTCTGGGCAGTTCTGCTCGGTTTCGGTCTGCGCGGTGCCGGGGAGGCGACGAAAAAGATGCTCAATGATCTTTCGGGTGCTTTTTCAAGGGTTGTGACCTGGATCATCAGCTTTGCACCGTTTGGTATCCTCGGTCTTGTATACAACACGGTGTCGACGAATGGTCTGTCAGCATTCACCGAGTATGGAAAGCTGCTCGCGGTGCTTGTCGGCTCGATGCTTTTTATCTACTTTGTGACGAACCCGATTCTTGTATTCTGGTGCATCCGCAAGAATCCGTTCCCGCTGATCTTCAAGTGCCTGAAAAAGAGTGCGATCACTGCATTCTTCACGAGAAGCTCTGCTGCGAATATCCCGATCAACATGGAAGCCTGTGCGGAGATGGGACTTGATAAGGATACCTACTCTGTAACGATCCCGCTCGGCTCTGCGATTAATATGGACGGAGCAGCGATCACGATCACGGTAATGACGCTTGCGACGGCACACACACTGGGAATCAATGTGGATATTCCGAGTGCGATTGTCCTGAGTATTCTTGCAACGCTCTCCGCATGTGGAGCATCCGGCGTCGCAGGCGGTTCCCTGCTTCTGATCCCGATGGCATGTGGACTCTTTGGAATTCCGAATGAAGTCGCTATGCAGGTTGTTGGAATCGGATTCATCATCGGTGTGATTCAGGATTCTGTTGAGACGGCACTGAATTCTTCCTCAGATCTTCTTTTGTCTGCTTCCGCAGAGTTCAGACAGTGGAGAAGAGAGAATAAGGAGATTGTTTTTTAGGACATCAGGTTCTGTGAGAGAAAATCAGGTTCAAGGGGGAACCGGCAGGAGAGTTGTGCCGGTTTCCCCTTTATTATTTCATCAGAAGGGGATTGTTTCCCTTCCTGAGAAAGTTTGCGATATCCCCACTTTTACAAGAGAGGGACATCCGCTCTGAGTTATATTTGGTTTTACAATCCCTTGATTTTATGGTATGCTTGACGATGTTTTTATGGTTCATGGCAAGATTTGGAATTCGATGAAGAAAGGAAAATTGCGCCATGTTCCCCGTGATTTTTTGTTACGAAAATATGAAAGGACATAGAAATTTATGTTACAGACAATTGAGACAATCAACACCGCCGTGAATAATTTCATCTGGGGAGTTCCGGCGATGGTCTGCATTATAGGTGTAGGACTTTATCTGAGTCTTCGCACCCGGTTTCTCCAGATTCGGAAATTCCCTTACGCAATTCGCACGACAATCGGACGAATGTTCCGCAAGAAAAATGCCTCAGACGGAGCAATCACCCCGTTTCAGGCAGTGTGTACCGCACTCGCGGCGACGGTTGGAACGGGAAATATCGCAGGTGTAGCGGGAGCAATCGCAATCGGCGGTCCGGGAGCGGTCTTCTGGATGTGGGTTTCTGCAATGCTCGGCATGTGCACAAAGTTCGCGGAAGTAACGCTTGCCGTTCATTTCCGTGAGACGAATGCGGAGGGCGATCAGGTCGGCGGTCCGATGTACTATATCAAGAACGGACTCGGCAAGAAATGGATCTGGCTTGCTTATCTCTTTTCAGCATTCGGTGTGCTGACCGTATTCGGAACCGGAAATGCGACTCAGGTAAACACCATCACGACTGCAATTAACTCTGCACTTCTGAATTATCAGGTGATCACAGAGGAGAATGTCAGAATGTCGAATCTGATTATCGGTGTGGTGATCGCTGTTCTCGTCGCTCTGATTCTGCTTGGAGGAATCAAGCGAATCGGACAGGTTACGGAGAAGCTCGTTCCATTTATGGCTCTGCTCTACATCATCTTGGCACTTGGCGTAGTTCTTGTGAACTTCCGCGTTGTTCCGCTTGTGTTCACTTCCATCTTTGAGGGAGCATTTAAGCCGGCATCGGTTACGGGCGGACTTGTCGGAAGCATGTTTATGAGCATGAAGAAGGGCGTTTCCCGCGGTATCTTCTCGAATGAGGCGGGACTCGGAACCGGATCGATTGCTCATGCATGTGCGGATACGAGAAAACCGGTCAAGCAGGGGATGTTTGGAATCTTTGAGGTGTTCACTGACACGATTCTGATCTGCACCCTGACTGCTCTCGTCATTCTTTGCAGTCAGGTGTCAATCGCTTACGGAGAGCCAGCAGGCGCAGAGCTGACGATTCAGGGCTTTACCTCCACCTACGGCAACTGGGTATCGATTTTCACCGCAGTTGCAATGTGTTGCTTTGCGTTCTCAACGATCCTCGGCTGGGGACTTTACGGAGCACGATGCATTGAGTTTTTGTTCTCTGAGCGCGTGATTCGCCCGTTCATGGTGGTGTATTCCCTCGTTGCAATTCTCGGTGCGACCGCAGATCTCGGTCTGATGTGGAACATTGCGGAGACGTTCAACGGACTGATGGCAATCCCGAACCTGATTGCACTTTTCCTGCTCGCAGGAACGGTTGTGAAGCTGACACAGGAGTATTTTGCAGGAAATGATCAGTAGGATATCAGTAGAATGATTCGTAGAAGCAGAATGATCAGTGAAATGATCGGCAGATCGAGCAGATTGAAAAACGTTTTATAAAAACCCTTCATAAACCTTCAAAAAAGTTTGTTCAGGCGAATTTTTTCAGGTTGTCCAGAATGTTTTCGGACGATCCATGAAAAAATTCGCCTTTTTTGTTCTGACGTTGACTTTCTTTTCTTCTGCCTGTAAGATACGCACTAACACCGAAGCGCAGGAAAAAAGAAAAACAGAAAACGCAGAAGAAAATGCAGAGTTTGAGAGGGCGCGGACGGGAAAGAGGAGGACATGATTATGAGAAAAAGACAAATGCTTACATGGATCACGGCGGTAACACTCGGAATGAGCCTTTTAAGCGGATGTTCCAAAAGCTCCGGACAGGCAGAGAACACGACAACTGCTGGCAGTGCAGTTTCAAGTTCCGCTGAGACGAAGACGAGCGAGACAAGTGGAAACAACGATTTGAAGGTTGTCCGTGAAGCAGTCATGTCCAACAACTTAGACCAGTGGCTTGCAATCATCGGAACGGAAAAAGGATTTTTTGAGGACGAGGGCATTAAACTTGAGGTCACGGAGTTTGCAGCAGGAATCAACACAGTGGACGCAATTGTGACCGGGCAGGCAGATATTGGAGTTCTCGCTGATTATGCGGCAGTCAACCGAATCGGAAATACACAGGATAAGACAAATTTGAGAATTCTGTTTCGTCTTGCACAGGGCGCAGGAAATTCCCTTTACGTGAATCCGGATAAGGTAAAAGATCTCTCAGATCTGGCAGGTCAGGGCTTTATCACTCTCCCGGGAACAGCATGGGATTACTGGAATGCAGTGACTTATGAGAAGGCAGGAATTCCTGAGGATCAGCAGAATCTTGTGAGAGTCGACAGCTCTCAGGCAGGTCTTGCGGTGATGACGACCGGTCAGGGCGTGGCGTTCTGGGCTGGCGGAGTCGATGCAAAGAAGCTTGAGGAAGCCGGAATGAAACCGCTCGTATCGATGGATGAGATTGGACTCTACACAGACCAGTATCTGATCAGCTCAACGGAGTATCTCGCAGAGAATCCGGAGACGATTGAGAGCTTTGTGAAGGCGCTCAAGACGACTCAGGAGTGGGTTGAGGAGAATACCGATGAGGCATCCGAGATTCTTGAGAACAAGCTGAAAGTTCCGAAACAGTAGTTTATTGACAAATTTGGCAATTACAAGATGGATCTCGACTTCCCGGAGGAGGCTGTGGAGCATTTTGACGGCATTAAGGCGTGGGCACTTGAAAATGGAAAGTTTGCAAAGGACTATGATGTGAACGATTTTACCGATCTGACTGCAATCAAAAAATTATATCCGGATAAGGTGGCTGAGTGATATGTACCTTGAACTGAAAAACATTAATAAAAAATTTGGAGATTATCAGGCATCGGATCAGGTGTCCTTCTCAATAGAAAAAGGAACGCTCGCAGCTCTTCTTGGACCGAGCGGAAGCGGAAAGACGACGATTCTCAGAATGATTGCAGGTCTCGAACATCAGGACAGCGGAGATGTCTTCATTGATGGTGTCTGTGTCAACGATGTGCCGGTCGAGAAGCGTGGAATCGGATTTGTATTTCAGAACTATGCGCTCTTTCCCTATATGACCGTCTACGACAACATTGCGTATGGACTGAAACTCAGAAAGCAGGATAAGGAGACGATCAAAAAGCGAGTGACAGAACTTCTCGATCTTGTCGGTCTTCCGGGACTCGAAAATCGTCTCCCGGGACAGCTCTCAGGTGGACAGAGACAGCGCGTCGCATTTGCCCGTGCGCTTGCTCCAGATCCTCAGCTTCTGCTTCTCGATGAGCCGTTTGCGGCGATTGACGCGAAAGTCCGCAAGGAACTGCGCGCATGGCTCAAGCAGATGGTCGAACAGCTCGGCATCACGAGCATTTTCGTCACCCATGATCAGGATGAGGCAGTCGAAGTCGCGGATGAGATCATTGTGACGAACCGTGGAAGAGTCGAGCAGAGCGGAACACCGATTGAGATCTACAAGAATCCGAAGACTCCGTTTGTCGCCCAGTTTATCGGAGAGTCGATTAAGTTAGAGGGATACGACAAACTCAAGGGACTCTCTGCAAAATTCGGAGAGTCCGAGGCAGTGATCCGACCGGAGTTTGTCAAGGCAGTGCGCATCGGGGAGGCGGTTGATTTTCCGAGTGCCTACGAGCACGGTGTTGTCGAGGAGACTGCATTCCGTGGAAGTTACACGGAACTTCAGATCAATGTGAAGGGATTGAAGATTTCAGCATCGTGGGGACTTGAGGAGGAACCGTTAAAGCGTGGCGATGAGGTGGATGTGCTGATTTACCGGCTCTATGTGTTCCATGACGGGGAGGCACATCTTCTGAAGAATGAGCTTCTGACCCCGGGTGATGTGTTCTATATTTAGTCAACCTATATTTGGTCAACAGAATGAACGACATTTGATGAAGGACGAACGACATCATGGAATAAGTGATGATTGATGAACGATGTTGTGTTATGAAATCAAATCATCATGGAATCGAACCAGGAATGGGAGAATACGAGAGACGAGAGAGCGGAGGTGTTTGGTGTGAAAAAGGGCATCAATCAGATTTTAAAATGCGGGGCAGTGACCTGGATTCTGCTTCTGGTGATCTGGCAGATCGGATCACTTTTCTATACAGATGATTTTCTTCCGGGACCGGCGACGACGTTCGCGGGGGCTGGGGTTTTGATAGAGGATGGAACGCTTGCGACGGATATTTCCGTCAGCCTTCAGCGAGTGCTTCGCGGATGGTTGCTCGGCGTGATTTTTGCAGTTCCGGTTGGGCTTTGCATCGGCAACTTCAAGAAAGTCGGATGGGTGTTGGAGCCATTCTTAAATTTCTTCCGTTTTGTGCCGGCGATCGGATTTATCACGCTGTTTCTGATGTGGTTTGGAGTGGGAGAAAATTCTAAGACTGCGCTGATCTTTTATGCGGTGATCTTCCCGGTAATGATCAACACGATCGCGGGAGTACGGGCAGTTGACCAGTCTCTCGTCGAGGCATCCCGCTCGCTCGGGGCATCCGGCCGGACGATCTTTTTCACGGTGATTGCACCGTCGGCAATTCCTCAGATTTTTACCGGTGTTCGCCTGGGACTCAGCGGAGCGATTATCTGCATTGTGGCAGCGGAGATGCTTGCAGCGTCCGAGGGTATCGGATATCTGATTTATACTTCTCGTCTGTATTACAAGACCGATTGGATCTTTATTGGAATTTTCACGCTTGGATTTCTCGGATTTCTTGCAGACCGGGTTCTGCTGTTTGCGGGAAGGAAGTTTTTGTATCGGTTTGGAGTGAGATAGGAATAGGAAAGGTCTCCTTGGAATAGATTAGTAGTACACAATCTGTTCCTGGGAGGCCTGTTTTTATGAAAAAAGGGGGAAATCTACTGCTGACAGGCTGTTTGATTCTCTGGGTGCTTGTCGTGCATGTGATGACTGGATGCAGTGTGACAAGGGAAAACAAGGACAAGGTGCGAGATCTGGATTTTACAGTGACTGCGGTGGAGGATTTGCCGGAAGAGCTGAGAAAACTGACGGAGGAAAAAAAGATAGCTCCATTTAAGCTGACATACACGAATGACGGTGGACTTTACATAGCGGTTGGATATGGCGAACAGCCATCCGGCGGATACAGCATTGCGGTGAACGAGCTGTATCTGACGGAAAATGCGATCGTCATTGATACGGAATTAAAGGGACCGGAAAGTGCCGAGGAAAGTGGAGCGGAGAAATCCTATCCATATGTGGTTGTTCAGACGGAGTATCTCGAACAGCCCATTATTTTTCAGTAGGCTCTGTGAGAGCCGGGCGGGGGAGAAATTCATTTTTGAATTTCTCCCTTGTCATTTCTATAAGGTCACGTTCCGGCTGACCGAGATAAGCTCCTTTTCGAGTCCAGACCTGAACATCCCAGGTCACAGGTTCAGCACCGAGAGAGAAGAGCTCGACGGGTTCTTTCGATTTTGTCAGGCAAATGATCTGGTAAGGCATGATTGCGACACCCATGCCGGTAGTAGCCATCTGAAAACTTGTGACATTGCTGGAGAATTCCATTTTGACAGGCGGTCGGATGTGGCTTGCTTTAAACAATTCATTTGTGGCATAGCGAATTCGGTGCTGGGGATGAAGCAGGAAAAATGGTGTGTTTTTGAATGTGCGAAGATCCACACTGGACGGATGACCGGGCAGACGCTGGTTATCGAGAACATATCCTTTACGGGCGACAAGGACAAGCTCTTCCTGATAGAGTGGTTGCATCTCGATACCGGAAAAAGACTCTTTGCCATATACGGGAAGAAAGACGAGATCGATTCGTCCCTCTCGCAGTGCTTCGGTCAGCTTGTATCCGCTGTCAGTCAGAATCGTCACTTCAATACCGGGATAGCGCTCCGAAAACTGAGGAAGCAAACGCGGGATCATATGGGATGCGCGTTCTCTGGAGGTTCCAATGCGAAGCGTTCCGGTCATGTGATGCGTAATGTCGCGAAAGACTTTCATCAGCTGATCGTTTTCCAGAAGAATTCGACGAGCAGTCTCGATATAGTGTTCCCCGGCAAGCGTTAAAGTCAGCGGTGTCGTGGAGCGGTCAAAAAGCTGAATTCCAAGCTCTTTTTCGGCTTTCTGAATATAATGGCTCAATGCAGACTGGGAGATAAAGAGTGCGTCGGCAGCCTTGGTGATATTTCGATACTGTGCAACAGTGGTGATATATTGCAACTGTCTGAAGTCCATAAAATTACATTTCTCCTTCCCTAAGTTTTCATTTTCATAGAAATGTCTTAAAAAACAAAAATGCGTAGTCAAAGCATATTCTTTATTTTTTAAATACGCCACTTATGTATCGCCATCTTATTGACATCATTTTCCGATCTGATTTTATCTATAATTTCAGTGTATCACGAAGCTTTCGCGTTTGCAAGAAAATATCATGAGTAAAAACTCATGGTAATTAAGAAGATAATGACATTTTACAACTGAATGCACACTTGCTATAATTGAATTATCAAATGAGAGATACAAAACCTCGGAGATTTGAAAGTTGAGCGAACATAGCACGGATGATAGCACATTTCATAGGGCTTTAGTCAGTACCATATTTCACATGTAAAGGAGAAGCGTTATCATGGCTCAGAACTTAACGAGAAAGATTCTTGCGGCGCACCTTGCAAAATCGTCTGATATGATTCCCGGCGAGGAAATCTATCTGAGGGTAGATCAGACTTTAACTCATGACATCAACGCGGTTATGACCTATCTTGCATTTGAGGCGATCGGCATCGACCGCATCGGTGTAGAGAAGGCAGTCAGCTACCTCGATCACAACCTGCTGTATCTGGACTTCAAGACTCCGGATGACCACATCTATTTACAGTCGGCAGCAGAGCGTTTTGGTGTACATGTTTCCCGTCCGGGTAACGGAATCTGCCATGCCGTTCAGGTATCCCGTTTCGGCGCACCTGGCAAGCTTTCTATGGGTGGTGACAGCCATACTCCTCACGGCGGTGCAATTGGCATGCTGTGTATCGGTGTTGGTGGTATGGACATCGCGACAGCAATGACCGGTGTCCCGATGAGACTGAAAATGCCGAGAGTCATCAAGGTAAATCTGACCGGAGAACTTCGTCCGGGTGTAAACTCCAAGGAAGTTATTCTTGAGATGCTTCGCCGTGTAACGATCAAGGGCGGTCTCGGAAATGTGTACGAGTATGTAGGACCGGGTGCAAAAACTCTTGAAGTTGCCCAGCGTGTGACGATCACAAACATGGGTGCAGAGATGGGGGCGACGACCTCGATCTTCCCGGCAGATGAGCAGGTTCGCAAATTTATGAGATCTCAGGGACGTGAAGATGAATTTGTAGAGATGCTTCCAGATGAGGGCTGTGAGTACGACGGTGAGATGGAGATCAATTTGAGCGAGCTTGAGCCGTTGATCGCCTGCCCGCATCAGCCGGACAACGTTATCCCGATAAGCGAAGTCGAGAAGAAGCCGGTTCAGCAGGTATTCATCGGAAGCTGTACAAATGCAAGCTACTCCGATATCGCAAAGGCAGCCCTCGTGATGCAGGGTCATCATGTAGCAGAGACTGTCAGCTGTACCTGTGCCGTTTCCTCCAAGCAGATCTATCGAAGGCTGATGGAAGACGGATACGCAGAGATGCTTCTTGACGCCGGTGTTCGTTTCCTCGAGATAGCTTGCGGACCGTGTTGTGCAATCGGTCAGTCACCGGCGACGAAGGGGGTTGCAGTTCGTACCTCCAACAGGAATTTCAAGGGTCGTGCAGGCAATCCGACCGCAGAGATTTATCTGGTAAGCCCGGAGAGTGCCGCTGCAACCGCAAGCGTTGGAACCTTTGCAACCGCAGAGGAGATCATGGGCGAGGATGTGAAGAAGCTCGCAGAGATCAAAGAGCCGGAGATGTTCAAGATTGATGATTCTATGATCATCAAACCGCTCCCGCCTGAGGAGGCAAAGGAGGTTGAGATCAGGCGTGGTCCGAACATCGCTCCGCTTCCGGTTCCGGATGCTTCGGAAGATCATCTGGAGGCAAAGATCAGCTTGAAGACCGTGGACAATATCTCAACCGATGATATTACTCCGGCAAGTGCAGAGTTCTCAAGCATGCGTTCCAACATCCCGCTGATGTCGAAATATTGCTATCATCGTTACGATCCGGAGTTCTCCGAGAGAGCAAAGAGTCTCGGAAAGAGCATTATCGTCGGTGGTGAGAACTACGGTCAGGGTTCTTCGAGAGAGCATGCAGCGATCAATCCGATGTATCTCGGCGTAAAGGCTGTCATTGTAAAGAGCATTGCAAGAATCCACAAGGGCAACCTTGTCAACCACGGAATCATCCCGATGCTGTTTGAAGACCCGGCAGATTACGACAAAATCGATCAGATGGATGAGCTTGAGATCGAGAACCTCAGAGAGCAGATCAAGACGAGAGAAGTTGTGATTAAGGATAAAGATAAAAATGTGACGTTCAAGGCAAAACTGGATCTGTCCGACAGTGAGCTGGAAGTTATCCTCTGCGGTGGTCAGTTAAGATACTTAAAGCATCAGCTTGAAGAGATGAGGAAGGAAGCAAAGCAATAAATTTAGATATAGAGAAGAAAGGGATATTTACAATGAGTGACAACACCAAGAACATTGAAGTAGCACAGGAAAAATTTGCAGAGCTGATCAAGTCTGAATTTGAGCGTATCGAGCGCATGAAGCAGGACAACGAGATCAAGGATTTCTCCAAGCAGGAGAAGATCGTCATCGGCGTACTGCCGGGCGATGGCATTGGTCCGATCATCATGGCACAGGCACTCCGCGTTCTGAAGACTCTGATGAAGGATGAGCTGGAATCCGGAAAGGTGGGGATCCGTGAGATCGAAGGCATGACGATTGAGCACCGCGCAGAGACCCTTCAGAGCCTTCCGGATGAGGTTCTGGCAGAGGTTAAGAAGTGTGATGTTATCCTTAAGGGACCGATGGTAACTCCGAGAGCTGGCGATCCGTGGCCGAACCTGTTAAGCGCAAACAGCCTTCTGCGCCGTAACCTGGAGCTGTTCGCAGCTGTTCGTCCGATCAAGATTCCGGAGAAGAACATCGACTGGACCTTCTTCCGCGAGAATATCGAGGGCGAGTACATCTGGGGCAACAAGGGTATTCAGGTAAATGATGACCTCGCAGTTGACTTCAAGGTACAGACCCAGCAGGGAACTGAGAGAATCGCCCGTGCAGCCTTTGATTTCGCAAGAAAGAACGGCAAGAAGAACGTGACGATCGTTACCAAGGCAAACATTGTAAAGCTGGCTGATGGAAACTTCATCAAGGGTGTCCGCAAAGTCGGTGAGGAGTATCCGGAGATCGAGATTCAGGAGCGTCTTGTCGATGCAATGTGTGCAAAGATGCTTGATCCGGAGTTCAATAAGGGGATCGAGGTAATCGTACTTCCGAACCTCTACGGCGATATCGTGACCGATGTGGCAGCAGAGCACCAGGGAGGCTTAGGAACTGCTTCCTCTTCCAACATCGGAAACAAGTATGCAATGTTCGAGGCAATTCACGGAACCGCTCCGTTCCTGATCAGCCACGGAAGAGGTCAGTACGCAGATCCGTGTTCCCTGATCCGTGCAGTCGGCATGCTCGTTGCACATATCGGATACGGCGACAGAAAACAGCTTCTTGACCGCGCACTCGACATCTGCACCATCACCGAGCGCAAACTCGTTGTGACGACTGATAAGGACGGTGCAACCGCAGAAGAGTTCACGACTTATCTGGTAGATACGATCAACGGACTGAAATAAAAATCAGTAATTGTTTAAATGAATTTGCACTTTCCCTGAAAATTCCTACCCATGTACAGGAATGAACTGTCTACATATGACCTACGCAAGAAAGACTGCCGTGAGACATCGCCCTGGTGTTTTCCGGCAGTCTTTCTGCTTCTTCGGGGAAAACTTCGCCCGGAAAATGTCCGTCTGTGTACAAAAAATCAAATTCCTATAAAAATAGTAGGAATTTTGACGAGACGACAGGTTTTCCATTGACAATTTCTCATCAAAATTATATAGTGGGAGATAACAGCGCTGAATTATGAAAGGCGATAAGGAAGCCGTTTCGGAGCTTGAGTCATAAACTAGAAGGAAGAACAGGTGAGGTCGAAACAATGATTTTAAAAGATATCTGGCAGGATGTGAAGGCAGTTCAGGAGAGAGATCCTGCGGCACGCAATGCGTTGGAGGTTTTGATTTTGTATCAGGGTGTTCATGCTCTGGTCTGGCATCGATTTGCGCATTGGTTTTATAAGCACCACATGTTTTTCATCGCGCGAATGATTTCTCAGATTGCGCGTTTCTTTACGCTGATTGAGATCCATCCGGGAGCAAAGCTCGGACATGGAATCCTGATTGATCACGGTTGCGGGGTCGTGATCGGAGAGACGGCAGAGGTTGGAGATAACTGCACGATCTATCAGGGAGTAACCCTCGGTGGTGTTGGTCTGAACAAGGGCAAGCGTCATCCTACCCTTGGAAATAACGTCACAGTGGGAGCGGGAGCAAAGATTCTCGGAGCATTTGAGGTTGGAGACAACTGTAAGATTGCGGCAAATGCCGTACTCTTGAAACCGCTTGAAAACGATACGACGGCTGTGGGTGTTCCGGCGCGTCCGGTCAAGGTCGGAGGTGTTCCGGTCAGGAAAACAGAAAAGCACGTCTCTGTTGAGACTTACAATCGGATGGAGGAGCGTGTGATCGAGTTAGAACAGGAGCTCAGACGGCTTCAGGCAGAACTCGAGGCTTCTCATGAGCAGTGATAGCGGATTCATATTTCTCAGATTTTCGCATAAATTTATCACAGACAAAAAGGTGATGCAGGCATTGCGATTTGCACAATGTATTTACACGACGTATTTGCATGATGTGCGAATCGCAATCATCAGGCGGGGAGAGAGAAGATGGAGATGTTGGAACTGGTAAGACAACAGATACAGATGAATCGATGGAAAAATCAGGTAGGCACGCAGGTGACGCTCGACGATGATTTTATCATACCGGATACGATGAGCGATGCGGATCAGATGATTCTGAGCGCGGGAGAGATCCAGCTGGAACCGTTAAAAATTCAGGACGGAAGAGTCCTGGTGCGGGGAAAGCTGGATTTTCACGTCTTATACCGGAGAGAAGAGGGCGGAATGCAGACGCTCGGCGGTTCGATTCCATTTGAAGAGCCGGTCAATGTCCCGGATGTGAATGCACAGGATGATGTGAGCGCAGGAGGCTATCTTGAGGATCTGAATGCAGAACTGATTCACTCGAGAAAATTCGGAATCCGCGCAGTCGTCCGTCTTGAGATCAAGGCGGAGATGCGGATGGATACGGAGGTGACAGTTGATGTCGCAGACCGGGAGAATGAGGAGAGCGATGATCCGCCAAAACTTTTGATGCAACACAGAAAACTTGAGGTCGCAGGACTTGTGCTTCACAGAAAAGATACATGGCGGATGAAGGAGGAGCTGACGCTCTCACCGAGTAAACCGGCGATCGGGAGAATGCTCTGGACGCAGGTTGCTCTCGGAAACATGCAGGTTCGACCGGAAGACGGAAGGGCTCATCTCGAGGGTGTCTTGAATGTCTTTGTGATTTACGAGGGGGAAAGCGGAGAGGAGACGATCTCGTGGATGGAGGAGAGCATTCCGTTCTCTGGCGATCTTGAGATGCCGGGATGCAGACCGGATCTGATCCTTGCGGTCAGCCCGAAACTTATTCACCGCGGTGTTGAGGAAAAGCCGGATTACGATGGAGAAATGCGCCAGATCGAGGTCGATGCGATTGCGGAGCTCGATGTTCGTCTGTATGAGGAAAAAGAGCTGGAGCTTCTTGCGGATCTCTATTCGACAAATCGGGAGGTGACTTTAGAGATTGGAAAGGCCTGCTTTGATCAGATTTTGACGCATAATGCGGGCAAATGTCGGGTCGCTGAGAAGCTTGATCTCGGAAAAATTGGAAAAGTGCTTCAAATCTGTCACAGCAGTGGAAGTGTGAAGCTCGATGCCGTCGAGCCGGGCGAGGAGGTACTCTCGATTGATGGAGCACTTGAGGTTCAGCTCCTCTGTCTGACGGATGAGGACGACCAACCGATTCAGTCGGTGACGGAACTTTTTCCGTTCCACTACGATGCGTCTGCGCCGGGAATTCATCCCGACAGTATCTGGTATCTCGACAGCAATACCGAACAGCTGACCGCTGTGATGAACGGGGGAAATCTTGCGGAAATCAAGGCGGTAGTAAATCTGGATGTTCTGATTCTTCAACCGGTGACCTGTCCGGTGATTGAGCGCGTGCAGGTGGAGGAGGCGGACCGCAAAAAAATGCGGGAACTTCCGGGGATAGTCGGTTATCTTGTTCAGGAGGGCGATACGCTCTGGGAGATCGCAAAACGCTTTCACACGACACCGGAGAGCATTGTCGAGGGAAATGGATTAAACAGCGATGAGGTCAGGGCGGGAGACTGCCTGATTCTTGTCAAAGAGATTGATCGGCAGGCAGTCACAACGGCGGGGCGTTCCTCATAGAATGGAATAGGTTGCTGACCGTGCACAATGCGGGCAGGAATCAGAACCGGGCTCCGCATCCGGAGGATGCTTCTCATAGATCAGGGAAACCTGGGGGATGGCAGAGGACTGCGCAGACAATGCCATCTCCTACATAGCCGGGTCCATTGACTTTTTACCCTGCACTGGTATAATTTTCTTAGAATGTTTTTTTAGATATTTGCAGTCAGCCACATGGAAAATCGCATAAAAAAGGTGAGATTAAAGGTGAGATGGCTGTGAGGCAGGGAGGTCAGGGAACGGAGGGAGGCGACCGGATGACGGAACCGCAGTTTCGCAATAAAGTGGTATGGTTTTCTTTTTTTTTCAGTCTTCTTGTCGTGTGGGTGCATTCCTATAACGCGCAGATGTTTCTTGGAATCTGCGGAGAGACGGCGGAGGTCTATCTGACGGAGCACTGGATCGGAGACCGTTTCGGTCAGATTGCAGTGCCGGGATTCTTTATGATATCGGGTTATCTGTTTTATCGGGATTTTGACTGGAATCTGCTTGCGGGCAAGTGGAAGCGCAGAATTTCCAGTGTTCTTGTCCCATACATTCTCTGGAATTTTCTTTACTATATGGGATACGTTGTCGGGAGCCGTTTGACGGGAATTTCAACGATTGTCGGAAAAGGTGTTGTCCCGTTTTCTCTTCCGGCACTCACAGATGCGGTCATCAACTATACCTACAATTATGTATTCTGGTATCTCTGTCAGCTGATCATGCTGATTTTGTTGACACCGCTTCTCTATCCGGTTTTGAAATGTCTGTGGAGTCGGATTTTGTTGTTTGCAATTTTGTGGTATGCAGTCTGGAAAAATATTGACCTGATTCCACTGAACTCGGACGCTTTGATTTACTATGCGTTTGCTGGTTCTCTTGCTCTGGATCGCCAGCGAAAGAAGAATCAGAAGAATCAAAAAAATCAAAAGAACGGGCAGAAGAGAGAACCTTTTGTCCCGATTCCTGAACGAAGCTGGAACATTCGGCGTGGGCTTGTCGGTGTGTTGTTTCTCTTCTGGGGAATCTGGTTTTACGGATTCGGACTCAGAACAGCATTTATTCCTGGTTTTGTGATCAGCCGTCTCTTTGCAGTCAGTGGTTTGTGGTTAATGGTTCCGGGCGAGTGGCTTCCGCCTGCCTATCCGTTTATGCATTGCAATTTCTTTCTCTATGCAACGCATTTTGCAGTTGTGCGATTTATCAACAAGGCATCGGCGCTCATTCTTCCTGCGAGCAGGTGGACACCTCTTGTCTTGTATTTGATAATGCCGGTTATCGTGCTTGCGATCTGTGGAACAGCATCGTGGATACTCAAACGTTTTTCGCCTCTGCTGTGGAGAATGCTGAACGGGGGACGGTAGACTTTTGATGGGCTTTTCGATATAATAAAGAGCACGGATGAGAAGAAACATCATGAGAAGATGCGGAAAAATACTTGGAGGAAACTATGATTAAAAATTTCGTTTTTGATATGGGAAAAATCCTGATGGACTATGAGTCGATGCGTGCGTGCAAGGCTTATATCGAGGATGAGGCAGATCAGAAGGAAGTCTGCACGGCACTTTTTGTATCTCCGGAATGGGTACAGCTCGATATGGGAATTATTTCCGAGGAACAGGCTCTGCGCCAGGTGTGCAGTCGTCTGCCACAGCGTCTGCATGAGTCGGCGCGCCTCTGCCTCGAAAACTGGGACAAGAAATGCATGTGGCAGATTGAGGAGATGAAGCCGATTCTGCGCCGTCTGAAACAGGAGGGATTTGGACTCTATATCTGCTCGAATGCGAGTGTGCGTCTGCCTGCAAAGTGGAAGAGCCTGCTTCCGGAGGCAGAGCTTTTTGACGGAGCACTGTTTTCCGCTGAGGTTCTCTGCATGAAACCGCAGAAAGAGATGTATCAGCATTTCTTCTCCCGCTTTTCGCTCAAGCCGGATGAGTGCTTTTTCATCGACGATCTCCGCATAAATATTGAGGGCGCGCGTGCCTGCGGAATGGATGGCTACTGCCATGACGACGGGGATATGAGCCACCTCGATGCCGTTCTTAAAGAGGTCGAGAAAGTGAACATGCCGGTGGAAAAATAGGGACGGCGGAGAAATCAATCAAACATGAACGGAATGAAAAATCAAAAGTAAAAGAAAAATGGAAACTGGAAAAGAAACAGAAAAAGAAACAAAAAACTGGAAAAGAAACTGGAAAGGAAACATGAAACATGGAATTTACAGAGTCTGTATTTCAGAAGACGACAGGAGAACTTCTGGAATTTTTAAATAACAGCCCGACGAGCTTTCAGGCAGCTGCAAACATGAAAAAAGAGCTGGAGGATGCCGGATGTGAGCGACTTTTAGAGGGACAGCACTGGAATTTAGAGCCGGGAAAGGGTTACTATGTGACGAGAAATGACTCGGCGCTGATCGCATTTAAGATTCCGAAAAGGGATTTTGTCGGATTTCAGATCATGGCGAGCCACAGCGATTCTCCGGCACTCAAGATCAAGGCGAATGCGGAGATTGAGGTGGACAAGACCTATGTAAAACTCAATGTGGAGAAATATGGTGGACTGCTTCTTGCGCCGTGGCTCGACAAACCGCTCTCTGTCGCAGGTCGAGTTGTCGTTCGCACTGAGCAGGGCGTTGCAAGCCGTCTCGTGAATGTGGACCGTGATCTGATGATCATTCCGAATCTCGCGATTCATATGAACCGCAAGGCAAATGACGGATATGAGTTCAATGCACAGAAGGATATGCTTCCTCTGCTCGCACAGAGCGATGCATCTAGCGCAAGAGAGAAGTTCTGTGCGCTCATCGCAGAATCCGCAGGAGTGAAGGTGGAGGATATTCTTGATATGGATCTCTTCCTCTACAACCGCACGAAGGGAACGGTTGTCGGTCTTGACGGAGAATTTATCTCTGCTCCGCGCCTTGATGATCTCCAGTGTGCATTTTCATCTCTGAAGGGATTTCTGATAGCAGAGCCGACCGAGAGCATTGCGGTGCACTGTGTTCTCGATAACGAGGAAGTCGGAAGCGGGACGAAGCAGGGGGCTGCCTCGACCTTCTTGAAGGATGTTCTGCACCGGATCAACAGTGCGCTTGGACACAGCGAGGAGGATTATCTGACGGCGCTTGCATCGAGCTTCATGGTCTCCGCGGACAATGCGCACAGCGTGCATCCGAATCAGCCGGACAAGGCAGATCCGACGAATCGCCCGTATATGAACAAGGGAATCGTGATTAAGTACAGTGCAAACCAGAAGTACACGACAGATGCAGTATCCGGAGCAATTTTCCGCACGATGTGCAGTCACGCAGGAGTTCCGGTACAGATTTTCCACAACCGTTCCGATATTCTCGGCGGTTCGACACTCGGAAATATCTCCGGCAATCAGGTTGCACTGAATACCGTGGACATTGGACTGGCTCAGCTTGCAATGCATTCCAATTACGAGACGGCGGGAAGCAGGGACACCGCATATCTGATCGAGACGGCGAGAGTGCTGTTCTCCTCCTATATGAAGTCGGAGGGAGATCAGATTGCGATTCATCTGTAATCACAGGCAATCACAGATGGGAATTTTCTGACAGGCAGGAAGTTTCTGAACGGAAAATTCTGTGTGATACAGGAGTGGCGGAAGATTTTGCCGAATAAAGGACTTTCTTTTTAGGAAAGTCGGGTATATAATGACATTTGCGAAACAGGGCATGGAGAAGCAGTGACAGGAATAGAAGACGGAAACAGAAATGCTTCGACATGCTCAGAATAACAGAAACACAGGAAAAGAAAAAACAAAAAGAAGAACAGAAATACGAGGAGAATGGATATGACTAAGATTCGTACAAGATATGCACCAAGCCCGACAGGACGTATGCATGTAGGAAATCTGCGTACCGCGCTGTATGCATATCTGATTGCAAAACATGAGGGAGGAGATTTCCTTCTGCGTATTGAGGATACCGACCAGGAGCGTTACGTTGAGGGCGCTACGGAGATCATTTACCGCACTCTGGAAGAGACCGGTCTGATCCATGATGAGGGTCCGGATAAGGACGGCGGTTGCGGTCCGTATGTGCAGAGTGAGCGCCAGAAGTCCGGTATTTACATGGAGTATGCAAAGAAGCTGATCGAAAAAGGAGAGGCTTACTACTGCTTCTGCGATCAGGAGCGTCTGAACTCTTTGAAGCACGTTGTAAACGGCGAGGAGATCATGACCTATGATAAGCACTGCCTGCATCTGTCCAAAGAGGAGATCGAGGCAAATCTGGCAGAGGGCAAGCCATTTGTTATCCGTCAGAACAACCCGACGGAGGGAACCACGACCTTCCACGATGAGATTTACGGAGACATCACGGTTGACAACAGCGAGCTTGATGACATGGTTCTGATCAAGTCTGACGGTTATCCAACCTACAACTTCGCAAACGTTGTGGACGATCATCTGATGGGAATCACCCATGTCGTTCGTGGAAATGAGTATCTGTCTTCTTCTCCGAAGTACAATCGTCTTTACGATGCATTCGGATGGGAAGTTCCGGTATATGTACACTGTCCGCTGATCACCGATGAGAATCACAAGAAGCTGAGCAAGAGAAGCGGTCATTCTTCTTTCGAGGATCTGATTGAGCAGGGATTCGTTGCAGAGGCAGTTGTCAACTATGTGGCACTGCTTGGCTGGTCTCCGGAAGACAATCGTGAGATCTTCTCTCTCGACGAGCTGGTACAGGCATTCAACTATCGCAATATCAGCAAGTCCCCGGCTGTGTTTGATATGACAAAGCTGAAATGGATGAATGGCGAGTACATCAAGGCAATGGATGCAGATCGTTTCTACAAGATGGCAGAGCCGTATATCAAGGCTGTGATCAAGAAGGATCTGGATCTGAAGAAGATTGCGGGAATGGTGAAGACGAGAATCGAGATCTTCCCGGATATCGCAGATCACATTGATTTCTTTGAGGAGCTTCCGGAGTATGATATTGCAATGTACACGCACAAGAAGATGAAGACAAATGCAGAGACTTCGCTGAAGGTTCTGAATGATGTTCTTCCGCTTCTTGAGGCACAGGAGGATTACAGCAACGACGCACTGTATGAGGCTCTGTCCAAGTATGTGGCAGACACCGGTGTGAAGACAGGTTTTGTAATGTGGCCGATCCGTACCGCTGTTTCTGGAAAGCAGATGACACCGGCAGGCGCAACGGAGATCATGGAAGTACTCGGAAAAGAGGAGTCTCTGGCGCGTATCCGCAAGGGAATTGAGAAGCTGAGCAACCTGTAAGAAGAGAAAGATTGCTGAATGACGGTGAGATTGTTTTTGGGCGACTGGTAGTATATCTGGATTCCTAGATTGGATTTAAGGTGTGTCTAAGGGCGACGACAGCGGAAGAAAGTCATGCAAACGCGCTCGCGCTCCGGGTTCAACGTAGCGGTGCATAAGGTTGCAAAATACGCAACCTAAGCACCGACGTTTCACACGGGTTTGCCTGTACTTTCCCGCCTTATGTCGCCGGCAATAAAACGGATTCAGCAATGAAAAACCAAGGTGTTTTAGCAATACAAGTACATTTGTAAATTGGCGAGACTGCCATAAGACAGTGAGAAGAGAATATCCTGTTTTGTGGCAGTCTTTTTTCTTCTGTAAAAACCCTCCTTTGTTTTTTGGGGGTAGATGTTGACGAAAAGGACAACAGATAAGTAGAGTAGATACGTACAGAAAATTATTTCTAGGATTAAGAAAGGACAGCAGGAATGGCATTTCACGAGTCACAGATCGAGGCGATTCATCACTTTGAGGGACCGATGATGGTGCTTGCAGGTCCGGGATCGGGCAAGACAACGGTGATCACGCACCGGGTTCGCTGTCTGATTGAGGAGCATGGGGTGAATCCATCAAACATTCTCGTGATCACGTTTACGCGCTCGGCAGCGGAGGAGATGAAGCAGAGATTCTGGAAGTTGATGGAGACTTCATCGAAACAGGCAGAAGAAAACATGCAGGGGCGAAGAAGCATTGAATGTGGAAGCGGGGGGCATCCGCCGGTAAATTTTGGCACGTTTCATGCTGTGTTTTTTAACATTCTTCGCCATGCTTATCGTTATGACGCCTCCTGCATTATACGGGAGGAGGAGCGGACGGAGATCATCCGAAAAATGATTGAAAGACTGCGCCTTGAGGTGGAGGATGAGAAAGAATTCATCTCCTCGATTTTGTCGGAGATCGGTGTTGTCAAAGGCGAGATGATGAGCCTTGATTATTACTACTCAAAAAACTGCTCGGAGGAGATTTTTCGCAGGCTTTATCAGGGATACCAGTCAGAGCTTGAGCGGAGTGGCAAAATTGATTTCGAGGATATGCTTGTGATGTGCTATGAGCTGTTTACCCAGAGAAAGGATATTTTGAGTGCGTGGCAGAGAAAGTTTCAATTTATTCTGATCGATGAATTTCAGGATATCAATCGGGTGCAGTATGAGATCGTGAAAATGCTTGCGCTTCCCCAGAATAATCTCTTTATTGTTGGAGATGATGATCAGTCAATCTATCGCTTTCGCGGGGCTAAGCCGGAGATCATGCTTGGATTTGGAAAGGACTATCCACAGTGCAGACAGGTACTTTTGGGGATTAATTATCGGTCAACGTCCGAGATTGTGGATGCGTCGGAGAGGCTGATTTCTCATAATAAGACGCGTTTTCCGAAGGAGATTCATGCAAATCGTGGAGCGGGACATCCGGTGACGACAACAGGATGGTTGGATGCGCAGGCGGAGACGAGAGGAATTGTGCGGGAGATTCAGGATTATGTGCGGATGGGGTATCAGCTGTCGGATATTGCCGTGCTCTATCGGACGAGTATGGAACCGCGTCTGCTGATGGAACGTCTGATGGAGTACAACATCCCATTTCAGATGCGGGATGCCCTGCCGAATTTGTATGAGCACTGGATTGCAAAAGATATTCTTGCTTATCTGAGAATCGGGCACAGTGAACTCTGCGCGAGACGTCAGGCAAAGCGCGAGGATGCTTTGCGGATTGCGAATCGCCCGAAGCGTTACATCAGTCGGGAAGCACTTGAGGGAGGTGTGATTTCATGGGATCAGGTACAGTCCTGGTATCAGGATAAGGACTGGATGATGGATCGGATCGATGATCTTTGCAGTGACTTGAAAATGATTGGCAGGATGGCCCCGGCACCGGCGATCAATTACATCCGAAAGGCAGTCGGATACGATGAGTATCTCAGGGAGTATGCTGAGTTTCGCAGAATGAATCCGGAGGAACTTTTTGAGGTTGCGGATCAGATTCAGGAGAGTGCGAGCGGGTATCAGACGCTTGAGGCATGGGAGGAGCACCAGAGAGAGTATGCAGAAAAACTCAAAACACAGGCGCTGGCGCACGGAAGAGAGAATGGACAGAAAATGGACTGTGTGACCTTAATGACGATGCATAGTTCAAAAGGACTGGAATTTCCGATCGTGTACATTTTAGATGCAAATGAGAGAATTATACCCCATCACAAGGCAGTGCTTGAGGCAGATCTCGAGGAGGAACGGCGCATGTTCTATGTCGCAATGACAAGGGCGAAAGATCGACTTCACGTCTGCTTTGCAAGACAGCGATACGGGAAAATTCAGGAGCCGTCGCGTTTTCTTGCAGAGTACAGAAATGTAGAAACGGGAAAAACAGATAAGGGAAATAAGCAAAATACGATAAATTAGGACAGGAGGCTTTTGATTTATGAGGGGATGCGTTCACATTTATTGTGGGGATGGAAAAGGAAAGACATCATCGGCAGTCGGTCTTGCGGTTCGTGCATCGGGGCGTGGAAAAAAGGTTCTGATTGTGCGTTTCCTGAAAACAGAGGATTCCGGTGAGGTTGAGGTACTCAGAAAGATTCCGGGTATTACCGTCACACCGTGCGATCGGACATTTGGATTTGTATTTCGGATGAATGAGGAGCAGAAGCGCGAGGCGGGAGCGTATTTTCAGAGCCGGTTTGAGACCGCAGTGAAGACAGCCGTGGAGGATGGAGTTGATCTGCTCGTGCTCGATGAGATTCTGGCATCCTGCAATTATGGAATGGTCAGAGAGGACGATGTTGCAGAGTTTCTGAGAAATCGTCCGGCGGAGATGGAGGTGGTTTTGACCGGAAGAGATCCGTCAGATCGCCTGATCGCGCTTGCCGATTATGTGTCTGAGATCAAAATGGTCAAACATCCCTACACGCAGGGAATCGGGGCGCGCGAGGGGATTGAGTATTAGGTTATCATTTGGGACTCAAATACTGCTTGATTTTGGTGTCCCATTCTGATAAAGTGAAACTATAAAATAAAAAAGATGTTTCGGAGTATGTCAGATGCATATCCTGAAACAAAAGAGAGGAACAGACATGGCAAATAATCAGAACGATAACAACATGGATATGGAGCAGGAGGAGATGACTGTCACCCTGACTCTGGACGACGGAAGCGAGCTGGAGTGTGTAGTACTCACCATCTTCGAGGCTGGAAACCGTGATTACATTGCACTTCTGCCGAGCGAGGGCATTGAGGCTGAGGAAGGCGAAGTATATCTGTACCGTTACAGCGAGGATGCAGACGGCAACCCGAATCTGGACAACATTGAGGACGACGAGGAGTACGAGATCGTTTCTGACGCTTTCGATGAGCTGTTAGATGATCAGGAATTTGATGAACTCGTAAGCGAAGAGGATCTTGAGGACTAAGATTTAGGACGCTTTTTGAGCGTTGATTGAAATGAGACTGCCGCAATCCCACTGACTTTAGACGGTGGGTAGTTCGTTCACATTTATTGATTTCCTGGAGTTACCAGAGTATTTTGGTGATTCTGAGATGGTAAGAGAGACATGACAGAATGACCCGTCAGAGTACATTTTTCAGAGAGAGAATGTATTCTGGCGGTTTTGTGTTGTTGTATATCTGTGTATATGAAGGAGATAGTCATGCTCCTGCTCTATTGATCTGTTTTGTCTGTGCAAGTGTGTATTTCAGAAAGGAATTGATTCAAATTATCATGTGTTTTAAAAAGAAAATGGTTGCGTTTATAAAAGAAAATCTGAGACTGATGTCGAAGGAGCTGACCTGGAGCAAGGTGATGGCGATTGTGGTCGGAACGGCGATTGCATCGTTTGGAATCTACAACATTCACCGCCAGTCGGGAATCACTGAGGGCGGTGTGCTTGGAATGATTCTTGTGCTGAATCACTGGTTCGGTGTTTCCAACTCCATTCTGACTTCGCTTCTCGATCTGACCTGTTATGCGTTGGCGCTCAAATATCTGGGTGGAAAATTCATCCGGATCTCGATTGTGTCAACATTCAGCATGTCTGCATTTTTCCGGCTCTGGGAACAGTTCCCACCGGTTCTGCCGAATCTGAGCGAAAATCCGTTTCTCGCAAGTGTGCTCGGCGGACTTTTTGTCGGAATCGGAGTCGGGATTGTCGTGCGTCAGGGAGGATCGAGCGGTGGCGATGATGCGCTTGCCTTAACGATTTCTCATCTGACAAAATGGAGACTTTCGAGAACGTATATGTTTACGGATTTTACTGTGCTTGCACTCTCACTGACCTATATTCCGGTGCATCGAATTCTGTTTTCCGTGATGACGACAATCATTTCTTCAAACCTGATTGACTGGATCAGGGAACTTTCCGTTGCAGAACTTCCATTTGTCGGAGGTCTTGTGGAAGCGGAAAAATAAATTTGTCCAGGTGGGAATTTGGGGTCATTTAAACGGAACAGAAATTGTACAAATTCATAAATTATGTCTACAATATGGAGAACCGAAAGAAAATCGTCAGAATGTGTAAGCAGAAATTCGTTGACGCTGTATCGGGCAGAACGTATAATAAATCCAGAACAGATAACTCAAAACACGGAGTCGCTAATTGAGAAAGATCAGAATAAAAGGAGACGATAGAGATGAAGAAATCATGGATGAAAGTGGCAGTTCTGACACTTGCAATGTCCGCAATGTCTGTGACAGCAAGTTTTGCAGGAGAGTGGGGGAAAGTTGGTCAGAGATATTTTTACTATCAGGAGGACGGCACGGTTGCGAAGAACCAGTGGATCGAGTCTGCTGATGGAACCGGAAAATACTGGGTCGGTGTGGACGGTGTGATGGCAGCCGGTCAGTGGGTGAATACCGATGATGCCTGGTACTATGTGGGCGAGGATGGACTGTGCCTGACGAACCAGATGCTCAAGCAGAACTCCGACCTTTACTGGCTCAAGGAAGATGGAAAGATGGCAGTTAACGAGTGGGTTCAGAATGAAGAAGGCAAGTGGTATTACATGCAGGCAAATGGTCGTGCGATCAAGAATGGCTGGAAGCTGATTGATGGAGATTATTATTATTTCCTGAAAAACGGAGTTATGGCAGTGGATGCACTTGTTCCGGGCGGTTACCGGGTTGGTGCAGATGGAAAATGGGTGCAGAACTAAATTCTTCTTGTTTGTATGACATTGATGAGTAAGAACAGCAACAGGAGAGCATGAAATCCGATAAAGAGGGATGTAGATGAGAGGAAAGAGACGGTCAGCGGGACTGACAATACTGACGGTGGTATTTTTTCTTATAATGACGGTTCCGGCATATGCGAAGACCGGCTGGGTCTATAATGGTTCTGCGTGGAATTATTACAGCGCAGACGGGACACTTGCACAGGATCAGTGGCTCAAGGATGGGGACTCCCTGTTCTGGATTCAGGGAGACGGGACAATGCTTGTCAGCGAGTGGCATCAGGATGGAAAGACCTGGTACTGGTTTGATGCGAGTGGCTGTGCAGTCACCGGTTGGCAGCAGATTAATGGAAAATGGTATTATTTTTTTGAGGATCACACAATGGCAGTGAGCCAGTACATCAACAGCTACTATGTCGGCAAGGATGGTGCCTGGATTCAACAGTAAGATTCAGCAGGAAAATTTAAAGGAACAGTAAATTTGCAGGTCGAGACACACAGAAATACAAAAAGAACTGCAAAGAAAACTGCAAAGAAAACTGCAAAAAGAATTACAAGAAGAATTGTGAGAAGAAAATCGGCAGGATTGTGGGGACAGAGATCTCCACGGATCCTGTCTTTTTTTGTATGATAGGAAATTGCATTCTATCATATAAAAACGCTCCGCGAGGATGCGCCAAGGCACATTCTTTTTCATTTTATGGCAAATCAGATTGATCGGATCCTGTGAGATTTTGGGAAAATAGGACGTTTCTTGGCGCATTTCCATAACTTGAAATTATGCAGTCAATTCCAATCTCGTATGGATTTTCTGGAATAAATTCGGGGGAGAGAGTTGAAAAAAGCCATCAAATGCGTTAATATGGGAAGAAACGACGCAGCTCAAATATCTGCTGGCGTCGACTTGAAAAACGGAGAAATAGAGGGAGAAAAGCCATGGACTGTAAGATTGTAACGATTCCTGGAGATGGAATTGGACCGGAGATTGTTCGAGAGGCATGCAAGGTACTGGACCGTGTCGGCGAGGTATACGGACATAAATTTAATTATACAGAGATCCTGATGGGAGGCTGTTCCATTGATGCATATGGAGTTCCGCTGACCGAGGAGGCACTGAATACAGCAAAACAGAGCGATGCAGTCCTGCTTGGAGCAGTTGGCGGTAACGTGGGAAATTCAAGATGGTACGATGTAGCACCGAATCTGAGACCGGAGGCTGGACTTCTGGCAATCCGTAAGGGTCTGAATCTGTTTGCAAACATTCGCCCGGCTTACCTCTATAAGGAGCTTGCAGAGGCATGTCCGTTGAAGAAAGAGATCATCGGAGATGGATTTGATATGGTCATTATGAGAGAGCTGACCGGCGGTCTCTACTTCGGAGAGCGTCACACCGAGGAAGTGGACGGATGTCTTCAGGCAACCGATACCCTGACCTACAATGAGAAGGAGATCCGTCGAATTGCAGTCAAGGCATTTGACATTGCCATGAAGCGCAGAAAGAGCGTAATCAGCGTAGATAAGGCAAACGTCTTAGATTCTTCCAGACTTTGGAGAAAAGTTGTCGAGGAGGTTGCAAAGGATTATCCGGAAGTAACACTGAGCCATATGCTTGTCGACAACTGTGCAATGCAGCTTGTCATGAACCCGGGTCAGTTTGACGTAATTCTGACTGAGAACATGTTTGGAGACATCCTCTCTGATGAGGCGAGTATGATTACCGGTTCGATCGGAATGCTCTCTTCCGCAAGCCTGAATGAGACGAAGTTCGGTCTCTACGAGCCGAGCCACGGATCTGCACCGGATATTGCAGGAAAGGACATTGCAAACCCGATTGCGACGATTCTCTCCGCAGCAATGATGCTGAGATATTCCTTCGATCTTGACGAGGAGGCGGATGCAATCGAGAAGGCAGTACAGAAGGTCCTGACAGACGGATACCGCACCGCTGACATTATGGCAGATGAATGCAAGAAAGTAGGAACTACCGAGATGGGCGATCTGGTAGCAGGAAATATCGAGAAATAAAAAGAGTGAAAGCTAATTGGGTTATTTGATTAGAAATCAGAAATTCAGAAATTCACATACAGTACAGGAGGAGTCAAAAATGAGAAGTGATAACGCAAAAGCTGGAATGCAACAGGCACCGGCACGTTCCCTGTTCCGCGCGTTGGGACTGACGGACGAAGAATTAGAGAGACCGTTAATCGGTATTGTGAGCTCCTACAATGAGATTGTACCGGGACATATGAACCTGGATAAGATTGTAGACGCCGTTAAGCAGGGTGTGGCAATGGCAGGAGGCGTTCCGATCGTGTTCCCGGCAATCGCAGTATGTGATGGTATTGCAATGGGACATGTGGGAATGAAGTACTCTCTGGTGACGAGAGATCTGATCGCAGATTCCACCGAGTGTATGACAATGGCTCATCAGTTTGATGCCCTTGTCATGGTTCCGAACTGTGATAAGAACGTTCCAGGACTTCTGATGGCAGCAGCTCGTTTAAACATCCCGACCGTATTTGTCAGTGGTGGTCCGATGCTTGCAGGTCATGTGAAAGGACGCAAGCGCAGTCTTTCCAGCATGTTTGAGGCAGTTGGCTCCTACGCAGCAGGCACGATGACTGAGGAGGATGTAAAAGAGTACGAGTGCAAGGTTTGTCCGACCTGTGGTTCCTGCTCCGGTATGTACACCGCAAACAGCATGAACTGTCTGACAGAGGTTCTCGGAATGGGTCTTCGCGGAAACGGCACGATCCCGGCTGTATATTCCGAGCGTCTTGTTCTTGCAAAACATGCCGGCATGGCAGTTATGGATATGCTCAAGAAGAATATCCGTCCGCGTGACATCATGACCGAGCAGGCGTTCCGCAATGCTCTGACGATGGATATGGCACTTGGATGCAGTACGAACAGCATGCTTCATCTGCCGGCAATCGCACACGAGGCTGGTGTTGAGCTGAACGTTGACATCGCAAACGAGATCAGTGCAAAGACTCCGAACCTGTGTCACCTTGCACCGGCAGGTCCGACCTACATGGAGGATTTGAACGAGGCAGGCGGTATCTATGCCGTTATGAAAGAGATAAGCAAGCTCGGACTTCTGAACCTCGATTGTATGACCGTAACCGGAAAGACTGTTGGCGAGAACATCAAGGATGCTGTCAACCATAATCCGGAAGTCATCCGCACAATTGACAATCCGTATTCCAGGACCGGTGGTATCGCTGTTCTTCGCGGAAACCTTGCACCGGATTCCTGCGTGGTAAAACGTTCTGCTGTTGTTCCGGAGATGCTTGTGCATGAGGGACCGGCCCGCGTCTTCGACTGCGAGGATGATGCGATTGTCGCAATCAAGAGCGGTAAGATCGTGGCTGGTGATGTCGTTGTCATCCGTTACGAGGGACCGAAGGGAGGCCCGGGAATGAGAGAGATGCTCAACCCGACTTCCGCAATCGCAGGAATGGGACTTGGCTCTTCCGTAGCACTGATCACAGACGGACGTTTCTCCGGAGCATCCAGAGGAGCATCCATCGGACATGTATGCCCGGAGGCGGCAGCAGGTGGTCCGATCGGTCTGGTAGAGGAAGGCGACATGATCGCAATCGACATCAATGCGAATACGATCACGCTGAAAGTATCCGATGAGGAACTGGCAAGACGTCGTGCAAACTGGACTCCTAAGAAGAAAGAGGTTACCGGATATCTGAAGCGTTACGCACAGCTCGTGACAAGCGCAGACAAGGGAGCAGTATTGCAGGGAAATTAATGTGAGATAAAGGGGAGTGTTTGCTATGGCGGAGACGAGAGTACTCAATGGCTCGGAGATCGTGATTGAATGCCTGAAAGAGCAGGGTGTCAAGACGGTATTCGGTTATCCGGGCGGAGCAATTTTAAATATTTATGATGCGCTTTACAAGCATCAGGATGAGATTCATCACATTCTGACCTCACATGAGCAGGGCGCAGCACATGCAGCAGACGGCTATGCGCGTGCAACTGGAAAAGTCGGTGTCTGCTTTGCAACTTCCGGACCGGGTGCAACAAACCTGGTTACCGGTATTGCAACTGCATACATGGATTCTATCCCGATTGTTGCGATCACCTGTAACGTTGGTGTGAGCCTGCTTGGACGTGACAGTTTTCAGGAGATCGACATCACCGGCGTGACGATGCCGATCACAAAATATAACTTCATCGTGAAGGATGTCAGCAAGCTCGCAGACGTTGTCCGCAGAGCATTCAAGATTGCTCAGAGCGGACGTCCGGGTCCGGTTCTGATCGATATCACGA
Source organism: Brotaphodocola sp. (assembly GCF_983179755.1). Lineage (NCBI taxonomy): Bacteria > Bacillati > Bacillota > Clostridia > Lachnospirales > Lachnospiraceae > Brotaphodocola > Brotaphodocola sp. The sequence goes on from NZ_CFAHBC010000002.1 coordinate 188,597, forward strand.
AGGATGTGACCGCAGCAGAATATCCATATGAGCCGAAGACTCCGGAGCCGATCCTTCCTCAGACAGACACGATCCGCGAGGAGGACATCGAGACTGCACTTGACCTGATTCGCAACGCAAAGAAGCCGTTTATCTTTGTCGGCGGTGGTGCAGTTCTGTCAAATGCATCCGAGGAGCTTCGCACTCTGGCACATCGGATTCAGGCTCCGGTTGCCGATTCCCTGATGGGAAAAGGCGCATTCGACGCAACTGACGAGCTCTACACCGGTATGGTCGGCATGCACGGAACAAAGACTTCCAACTTCGGAATCACCGAGTGTGATCTGCTGATTGTTGCGGGCGCACGTTTCAGTGACCGTGTAACCGGAAATGCATCCAAGTTCGCAAAGAATGCAAAGATTCTTCAGATCGATGTCGATGCGGCAGAGATCAACAAGAACATTCGCACCCATGCGAGCGTTGTCGGAGATTTAAAGACGGTTCTGAGAAAACTCAATGCCCGTCTTGACCCGATCAACCATGAGGAGTGGCTTGCTCATATTGAGCGTCTGAAAGATATGTATCCGCTTCGCTACGACAAGAGCCAGCTGACCGGTCCGTTTATCATGGAGACGATCAGCGAGCTGACACAGGGAAATGCAATCATCGCAACTGAGGTTGGCCAGCATCAGATGTGGGCTGCCCAGTATTACAAATACAGAAAACCGAGAACCCTTCTGACGTCCGGCGGTCTCGGCACGATGGGCTACGGCCTTGGTGCTGCGATGGGCGCGAAGATGGGATGTGGAGATATGGGATGTCCGGATACTCCGGTCTTCAATATTGCCGGTGACGGATGCTTCCGCATGAACTTAAATGAGCTTGCGACGGCTTCCCGTTACAACATTCCGGTGATTGAAGTGGTCATCAACAACCACGTTCTCGGCATGGTGCGCCAGTGGCAGACGCTGTTCTACGGAAAGCGTTATTCCGCGACGGTGCTTGACGATCAGGTTGACTTTGTGAAGACCGCAGAGGGACTTGGTGTCAAGGCATACCGCGTGACCGGAAAGGACGACTTAAAGGGTGTTCTCGAGGAAGCGATGGCTCATCAGGGTCCGGTTGTGATTGACTGTCAGATCAATTGTGACGACAAGGTATATCCGATGGTATCCCCGGGCGCTCCGATTCAGGATGCCTTTGATGATACAGATTTAAAGATTAATTAGTAACCAACAATCGAATAGCGAGAGAGTACGTCTGAAAAACATCAACAGGGTTTTTCAGATATACTCGGAAACATGTCAAACTGCATGCGGGAGTCCGCTCCCGCATATGTAGTGGTAGTGCTTCTATTTACAGAATGGTTTGTCATTTTATTTGTGTCATTCTGTGGATGAAACATGAAGGAAAACTCTAAGAGAGAACAGAGAGAGGGAGGAACAAACGTGGGAAGAGTGTATAATTTTTCGGCTGGCCCGGCTGTACTGCCGGAGGAAGTTCTGAGAGAGGCAGCAGAGGAGATGCTGGACTATAAGGGAACCGGTATGTCCGTGATGGAGATGAGTCATCGCTCCAAGGCGTTTGAGACGATCATTCAGGAGGCAGAGCAGGATCTGCGTGATCTGATGAACATTCCGGATAACTACAAGGTTCTGTTTTTACAGGGTGGTGCACATTTACAGTTTTCAGCGATTCCAATGAACCTGATGAAGAATCGCGTTGCTGACTATATCATCACGGGTCAGTGGGCGAAGAAGGCGTACAAAGAGGCTCAGAAATACGGAAAGGCAGTTGCGGTTGCGTCAAGTGAAGACAAGACGTTCAGCTACATTCCGGATTGCTCCGATCTGCCGATCGATGAAGATGCCGATTACGTTTACATCTGTGAGAACAACACGATTTACGGAACGAAGTTCAAGACTTTGCCGAACACGAAAGGAAAACCGCTTGTATCTGATATCTCTTCCTGTTTCCTGTCTGAGCCGGTTGATGTGACGAAATATGGTCTGCTCTACGGTGGTGCTCAGAAAAATGTGGGACCGGCAGGTGTTGTCATTGTGATTGTCAGAGAGGATCTTGTGACCGAGGATGTGCTTGACGGAACTCCGACGATCTGCATGTACAAGACTCAGGCAGATGCAAAATCCCTTTACAATACTCCGCCGGCATATGGCATTTATATCTGCGGAAAGGTCTTCAAGTGGATCAAGAAGCAGGGTGGCCTTGAGGCGATGAAGGAGTACAACGAGAAAAAGGCAAAGATTCTCTACGATTTCCTTGACCAGAGCAAGCTGTTCCACGGAACGGTTGCAAAGGAAGATCGTTCTCTGATGAATGTTCCGTTTGTAACCGGTGATCCGGATCTCGATGCAGAGTTTGTAAAGGAGGCAGCTTCTGCTGGATTTGTGAACTTAAAGGGACATCGCACGGTTGGCGGTATGCGTGCAAGTATCTACAACGCAATGCCGATCGAGGGCGTACAGAAACTGGTAGAATTCTTGAAGAAGTTTGAGGAGGAACATCAGGCATGAGAAAAATTCACTGCTTAAATGCAATTTCCAAGCATGGCATCGACCTGCTGACAGCTGACTATGAGCTGACTGACAATGTGAAGGAGGCAGAGGGCATTCTTGTCCGCAGTGCATCTCTTCATGAGATGGAGTTCCCGAACTCTCTGCTGGCAGTTGCCCGCGCCGGCGCAGGTGTCAACAACATCCCGCTTGATGCTTGTGCACAGGAAGGTATTGTTGTATTCAATACTCCGGGTGCAAATGCAAATGCAGTAAAAGAGCTGGTAATCGGCGCTTTGATGCTGGCTTCCCGCGATATTCTCGGAGGAATCAACTGGTGCATCGACAATGCAGAGGATGCAAATATTGCAAAGTCTGTTGAGAAAGCGAAGAAGGCCTTTGCCGGATGCGAGATCCGCGGAAAGAAACTAGGCGTGATCGGTCTTGGTGCGATCGGTGCAGAGGTTGCAAATGCCTGCGCCGGTCTCGGCATGGAAGTATATGGCTACGATCCGTTTATCTCGGTTCAGGCAGCATGGATGCTTTCAAGAGATGTCAAGCACACGACGAGCCTCGACACGATTTTCCAGGAGTGCGATTACATCACGCTTCATGTGCCGGCACTTGACAGCACAAAGGGTATGATCAACAAGAATGCCCTTGAGCAGATGAAGGATGGCGTTGTCGTTCTGAATTTTGCTCGTGACCTTCTCGTTGACGAGGACGCAATGGCAGAGGCACTTGCATCCGGAAAAGTAAAGCACTACATGACCGATTTCCCGAACACAAAGTCTGTACATATGAAGGGAGCAATTGTCACCCCGCATATCGGTGCATCCACGGCAGAGTCTGAGGACAACTGTGCAAAGATGGCAGTGAAGGAGATCATGGACTATATCGAGAACGGAAATATCCGCAATTCCGTAAATTATCCGGCATGCGATATGGGTGTGAAGAAGACCGTTGCCCGTGTGGCAGTTCTGCATCTGAATATTCCGAACATGATCGGTCAGATTACCGGTGTCCTCGCAGGTGGCGGAATCAACATTTCCGACATGACGAACAAGAGCCGTGATAAATATGCATACACGCTGATGGATCTCGAGTCCGTTCCGGATGACATTCTTGTTCAGAAGCTGAACGCCATTCAGGGGGTTCTGCGCGTGCGCGTTCTGTAAATATAATGCGCAGTGATTCTGATCAGAAGATGTCAGCAGAGCTGACCAGAATTACGCGCCAGGTCGATACCTGCATCGTCATAAATCTATTATTCCAAGAGCCGTTTGAGATCGACTCTCCCCCAGCCCTGCTGGTTGTGGGAGAGCCCGAGATCGACGGCTCTTTCTCTTAGGCGGAGCTTTACATCGCGGTTTGACATTTCTGGATATTTTTCGAGAAGCAGGGCAATCGCGCCGGTGACGAGAGGGGTCGCCATGCTTGTTCCGCTCTTTGCAATATATCCCTGTGACGAGGCGCAGCAGCTTGTGATCGAAGCGCCCGGGGCGATGATGTCCGGTTTGCAGATACAGGCACAGGTAGGTCCGCGTCCTGAGTAGTGAACCATGCGATTTCCCATAATCAGGATCTCTTTCTCATCATCGGAACAGCCAACCGTGATGACTTTTCGGCTGATCCCCGGAGTTGTGATCGAACTGCGTTCAGGTCCACGGTTTCCGGCGGCGACAACGACGACAAGTCCGGCATCCCAGGCGGTATCGACTCCGCGGACGAGGACGGAATTTTCGCCCATATTTCTTCGGGAAAACGAGCCGACAGAGATATTGACGATCCGAATGCCAAATTGTTTCTGATGCTGGCGAATCCAGCGCAGACCGGCGAGGACATCCGAGGCGCGACCGCTTCCCTGACGATCGAGCACTTTGACAGGAATGAGCGTGCATCCGGGGGCAATTCCGCGAAAACGCCCATCGGAAAGACTGCCATTTCCCGCAATAATTCCGCAGACATGGGTGCCATGTCCATTGTCGTCATAGGGCAGAGCTCTGTGCCCGAGAATATCGCAGAAAGCCCCGATCTGACCGCTAAGATCCGGGTGGGGAGCACAGCCGGTATCAAGCACGGCGACTCCGACGCCGGCTCCGGTCAAATTACAGTCGTCATTTCCGTTTATGAGAAGTCTTGCATGATCCATGAGAATCCAATTTCCCGGACACACCTGAGCGTGTGCCTGAAACGCCTTTCGTTGTTATTATAGGATATTCAGAAAAAAGAGTCCTGACATCGAAAATTGATCGAGAGGATTACCGGAAATAATCTTAATAATTTCTTCAGAATCTATTTAAACAATATACATTTTTTTCCGAAAATGATGTGTTATACTAAAGCCATAATAAATGCAGGAAACAATCCTTAGTCCTTTTTGAAATCGGAATTCCTAACACGAACAAACACCCTGTGTCCCCCATCACGACACAGGGTGTTTGTGACAGCAGGTTTTTAAATAAGTCTTTGTAAAGTTCATAAATTTTTATCTGTTTTACTCATGGCGCATCGCCGGAGATTCATAATTTATTATAAGTATTTCATTCATAAAGTTTTTTGTATACAAGATAATCGAATAATCCTTTTTTGCAATATAATTTTTATAAATGTATGAGAGAAGGTGAAAATAAAGAGAACAGGCTCTGACGGCGGGAAAGATTCTGCAAATCCGTGTGAGACGTTGGTGTTTAGACCGCGTAGCTTGCGGTCTTATGCACCATTACGTCGAACCCGGAGCGCGAGCGTATTTGCAGGACTTTATCCGCCGGACAGAGCCGTAAGAAAAAGAAAAAACAGTTGACAGAATCTAAAGATTATACTATGATTATAAGCAAAGAAAGAACGTATGTTCGCATGGAGGAAGACATGAATAAAGATGATAAGCTGAAAGCATTGGATGCGGCGATTACACAGATTGAGAAGTCCTACGGCAAGGGATCGATCATGAAACTTGGAGATTCCGGAGCAAATATGAATATCGAGACGACTCCGACCGGCTCGATCAGTCTGGACATTGCACTCGGACTGGGCGGTGTGCCGAAGGGACGTGTGATTGAGATTTACGGACCAGAGTCGAGTGGTAAGACGACGGTTGCACTTCATATGGTGGCAGAGGTACAGAAGAGAGGCGGAATTGCCGGATTCATCGATGCAGAGCATGCCCTTGATCCGCTTTACGCGAAGAACATCGGTGTCGACATTGACAATCTCTACATTTCCCAGCCGGACAACGGAGAACAGGGTCTTGAGATCACCGAGACGATGGTGCGTTCCGGTGCAGTGGACATCGTGATTGTCGATTCCGTTGCAGCCCTTGTTCCGAAGGCGGAGATCGACGGCGAGATGGGTGACTCTCATGTAGGTCTTCAGGCACGTCTGATGTCTCAGGCTTTGCGTAAGCTGACCGGTATCATCAGCAAGTCGAACTGTTCCGTGATTTTTATCAATCAGCTCCGTGAGAAGGTTGGTATCATGTTCGGAAACCCGGAGACGACGACTGGTGGACGTGCGTTGAAGTTCTATTCTTCCGTTCGTCTGGATGTGCGCCGTGTCGAGGCAATCAAGCAGGGCGGTGAGGTTGTCGGAAACCATGTCCGCGTCAAGGTTGTCAAGAACAAGATCGCTCCGCCATTCCGTGAGGCAGAGTTTGACATCATGTTTGGTCAGGGCATCTCGAGAGAGGGCGACATCATTGATCTGGCGGTGAAGGACAATGTAGTTGAGAAGAGCGGTGCCTGGTATGCCTACAATGGAGCAAAGATCGGTCAGGGTCGTGAGAACGCGAAGGCTTATTTGAAGGAGCACCCGGAAGTATTTGCGGAGGTCGAGCAGAAAGTTCGTGAGATCCATGGTCTTCAGGGAAGTCCGGTGATTGCAGAGTCTGCAAAGACCGCAGATAAGGCAGAGACTGACGGTGAGGAGTAGGAATAGAGGCTGGAGCGGTGCGGGTCTCAAAGAGGATGTAAGCTCGGAATATGGTTTCAGTAACAGCAATAGTCTTAGCCTGAACGCAGGTGCTGGTACAGGTAACAGTACAAAAACAGATACCGGCACGAAAGGTACAAGGTCACGCACTCGCGAGAAGAGAAGTGCCAGAGAGAGCGCACTCGCTCTTCTCGAGTATCGGGATCGCACGGAGCAGGAGCTGAGACAGAAACTTTTAGATCGGGAATATTCGAAGGACGAGATCGAAGAGACCGTTCGCTTTTTGAGAGAATACCGTTATCTCGATGACGAAGCCTATGCGATGCGGTTTATCCGCTCCCAGTCCGGGAAAAAGAGCGCGCGTCAGATCCGCGCAGTCTTAGAGCGAAAAGGCGTGAGCCGGGAGATCATCGCCTCCTGTCTCGAGGAGGAGCCGGTTGATGAGGAGAGTCAGGTTCGTGTCTTCCTTGAGAAGAAGGGATACCGCGCAGGAGAGAAACTTGAGGCGGATGTCTATCGCAAACTGACCGCATCGCTTGCAAGGCGTGGTTTTTCCTGGAATGTGATCCGCCGAACAATGGACGAGATGAAGGTGGATTTTGACGAGAAATAAGCGGATTTTTGCGGAAATAAAAGTTACATAGAGGGTTGGCGCAGACCCCTGTTACGCTTGACATAATGCATAAAACAGTTTAAAATTGTAGTGTTGTATTGGTGTACAATGAAAACTAAATAAGGAGGTGCTCCTGTGTCATGATAGTAATAGCGGTTATACTAACACTGTGTGTTGTGGCGCCTATTAGCTGGTTTTTGGCAGTTGCGAATCGGAAGAAGACTTACGAAGCAAAGATCGGGACTGCGGAAGAAAAAGCCAGAGAGATAATAGATGAAGCGTTAAAGACGGCAGAGACAAAGAAGCGAGAAGCTCTCCTGG